>DPCK01000024.1:0-25988 GCA_003516285.1 Lutibacter sp.
TTATAAAAAGTTTAAATCACTTCAAGGAGAAGCATTTTTGAATAAAAATGTTAAAGCAACAAAAAATAAAAAATTTGCTGTTTTATTGCAGATGCGCCAAAGCAATTTCTAGGTCAACCAACAATATTTTCATATTTTTGATTTGCTTTTCGGCATCATTTATAATATGGACGTCGATTTCTTTGGATAAAAGCGCTGATTGCGGCAAATCCAACATCGCAAATTTGCTGCTCATTTGGTGCGCCCTGCTTTTTAACTCCGATAAATTGTTGGTTTCAATCATTGTCGGAATTTCCTCTAAATTATTTTGAAATTCGTCAACCATTAATGCTTTTATTTGCTCTAAAAATTCCTCATCATCCATCGCGTAATCCTCAATTCCAGCATAAGAAATGGGCGTGCTTTGCACTAAAAATTCAAACAATGTTGCATAACTTAAAGGCGATTTGGTAATTGCATAAGAAGTTTCTGATAAATCCAACCCGGTATCGTTTACAATTAACAAAGGCAACTGAATTAAGTGCTTAAACGCCAAAACAACTTCATTTTTAATGACAGATTGAGCCACCAAATGCGAATAAGATTCAGAACCTAAAGCAGTTTCCAGCGCATTAAAATCGTTTATAATGTCAAATTGAATGCCTGTATTTTGGGCAAGACACAACTTTATAGCCTCTTGTTTTGTTTCATTTTCTTCAATAAATAATATTTTTACGGGCATTGTATTGGGATGTTTAATTGTTTTGTTTTTTAATTCCAGGCTCTTTTGCCAAGCATAATAGCAACTTAATACATAACCGTATACGTTATTGTTGTTGAATAACTTTTAACCGGTAATAAAACACTAATCCCTGTAATTTCATATTGCAAAGTCATATTAGTAACATTATCATAACAAGTGAAAAGTTTCATTGCGCCAGAAAGAGGTGACGCATTAGTAATTAGCTGATACATTATACTTCCATTAACAGTGCTATTGTTACCATTTGATGTGCGCTTTACTTTGAGCAGCAAATTATCATTCCAATCATCATTGCTTCTCGTAACATAAACGTGGACCATATTATTCTTATTATTTGGATTTATGGTTAGCAAAGTTTGACCATCGATGCTTTCATAAGATGTTTTATAGTCATTTCCGGCGCCAATGATATCAGATTCTGTAAGACTTTTGACCCAATTTCCGGTAACTGTCATATTAATAAAACCTTGACTCAACATTGTGTTGGAAATAACTAAAAACGCTATTAAAGTAATTAAATTTTTCATTATAGATCAGTTAAAGTTAAAGTGATGGTCAAGGTTGCAGATTGGTTGAAATCCAATAATTTGTAATCGAAAATTTCCAAATAATAGGTAAGTTCATACCCGTTGCCGATGCCTTCTCCCGTATAGGCTCCTCTAATGTTTGAGACGATTGTTTGTGGCGTACTGGTTAAAGTCAAAATTCCTGCAGATGAACCCCGAAATCCTAGACCATTGCCCATAACATTTGAAGTACTCAATTTTAAATAAATGCCGGAAGGCACTTGTCCGCCATCAATTTTAACGGAAATACTTCTAGCGTTATTCCCAATAACAGCTGATGAAAAATTAAGCCATTTTTTATTGTTTGCCGTCACCATTGCCGCCTTTTCACCAGCTTCATTGGTCGCTAAACTTAGGGTTACAGTAGAGTTATTCGGTTTCAAATCCAACATAGCCACTTCAAACAAGTTAAATGTAGCATTAACACTGCCTTGACTTTGGCCGAAACTCGAAATTGCACACAAACCGCAAATGATGTAAATTAGTTGCTTCATAATTTAAATATTTTATCGCTTTTTTTAACCTCCCTGTTTTTATTGGTGGCTTTAAAAACAGCCTTTTCCTCTACATCGGATTCGATGGAAATGGTTTTTTCCGTTTCACTAAAGGTGAAATCGTTCAATAAATTTTTGACAATCAGCTCCACAGTCCAATCTCCCGGCGTAAGCTCTTTAAACCAAAATTTACCGTCTTTGTCGGTTTTCGTATAATAGGTATTGTCTTCCTTGGTTATTTTCACCACCAAAATAGGCAATTTTTTTATGAATAATGAAGATTGCGTCACCGTTGTTTCTTCAAAAATAATTTGTCCAAATAAAGTGCCTGTATTTCCCATTTCAAGTACCACTTCGGTTTCTTTATTTGGTACAATATCGATGTCAATTGGCTGTTGCATCACAATAATTTTATTTTTTGGCAAACTCGATTGTTTCACGTACAAACGATAGGTTTTGGGTTGTAAATTGTAAAAATGAATAACGCCTTTTTCATTGGTAATGGCAATTTGCTCATCCAACAACACAAGAATACCTTCCAAATTAACTTTTTCATCGGAAGTAATTTTACCGATTAAAGAGCCAACAGTTTTATTTTTTGAAACCGGCACGTTCATCACCAAACTGTAAGATGCCGTGATTAAAAGTTCTTTTTGGATGGGGAAAACCGGCAAACTTATTTGTGAAACAGAAACACTTAACAAATGCTTCCTTTGATAGTTGTAATTTAACTGCGCCTGCAAATAATTTTGAGACTCGTCCAATTCATCAAAATCGTAGTTCTTTTTGTAAAATACATTCAAATTTAAATCTGATTTTAAATTGTATTGCAAACTTCCGCCATAATAAAATGTTTTAATAACTACATTGTCTGCAGATTGTTTGTTGCTTTGCTGGTAATCGCCATTTAAGCCCAAAATCAAATTTTTGAAAATGTATCCGGTAACACTCAAAGAACTGAAAAACGTGCTTTGTGGCTCTGTACTGTTCGCCAAAAAATTGATGGTTTTTCCCACCCTGTTTTGCCACATTAAATCGTATTTAAAAGGCATTCGACTATAAAATGAAAGCGTCGCCAACTTTTCTTCAAAATTGTAGGTCTGTAGACTCAACTGGTCTTCTTTGTTTCTGTAATAACCCCCTACCCTCACTTTATTGTTTCTGTTGATGTTGTAATTAAAATACGCCTGATATTTAGTGATTATTGGCGAAGAAGTGTAATTAATGGTGTCTTTAACCGGATTAATAGCGCGATACTCCGCGCCAATTTGCATATCAATTTTATCGTTAAATCGGTAATTTGCCAGCGACAGCCATTGTTTGCTGTTTCTTATATAACCCTTATAATCTTTATCCGAATATTGGGCAGAATTGATAAAATCCCATTTTTTCAAATTTAAATAGGCTTCCAAAGAGTAAGCAAGTCCGTTTGTTTTATAATTGGTTTCGTAGGCAACTTCTCCGTTGAGTTTAAATCGGTCAATAGTGTAAAAAGAAGCGATGTTAAAAATTTTGGAATTGAATTCTTCGTTGTTTTCAAAAAGGGTTCGGTTGATAAATCCCATTTCCACATATGCTTTATCAGATAAATCCCGAGAAATTTTACCGCCGTAAGAGTCGGATATTTGCTCGGTGAACCTTGGTTTTACGTAGAAAAGTGTCGCCGTTGTTTTACCAAAATCATAGCTTAAAATTCCGCCCGTTCCATAACGCGACGTTTCCGTAATATTGGAAAGCGAAAAATTTACGTGACCCAAAATAGCTTCCATTTTTTTACTTTTATAAAGCACGCTGTACCTTTCATAATCGCCAAATCGCACAAGATCGCTTTGGTTTGGACCTGAATATTCAAAATTTAAATAATGTTCATTGGCTCTGTCCAAATAACCTTGACCGCTCACCTTAAATTTAAATACATTTAAAGTATCCAGTCCTTTTAACGAATTAAAAATGGTGGATACGGTCACCGGAAACCGATGGTACAAATCGGGTTTTTTGGTGTTGTTTGGATAAAGCGTTACGGCTACTCTATTGGAAAACAGCAGATCATTTGAAACCATATAAGCTTTTAGGTTATTTAGAACCATTGTTTTGGCCCTTACATTTTCCGGTACTTTTTGAAAAACCGCAACAACCATTGATGAATCTGGTTTCAAAACCGCATTTTCAGGCACTATTTTAAGCATATTGCTCGATTCAAAAGTTATTTTCTCTTCACTGTTCCCATTATTTGTCACCAAATACTCAACGTAATATTCCTTTTCAAGGCGCAAATATTCCGGGGCGTTTAAAACCTCCACCGTTAAATTGTATAATTTAGAAACCTTTAGCGTTATTTCCTGAGAAGCAATTGGTACATTGTCAGTATGATTGGTAATTTTCAGCAACGCTTTATAGTTACCGGCAGTGCAATGGTTGTTAACGCCAAAAGTAAACAGCACAATTTTTTTATCATTTGCGGCAACATCCACCTTTTTAATGTTAGTTGTTAAATAAAACGCATCGGAAACCACAAACTCACTGCTTAAATTGAGCAGGTTTCCCGTTGTATTTGAAATTTCAAAGACGATGGTGTAGTTTTTTCCGGGAACTAAATTTTCGGGAATATTTTTTGCAGAAATTTCAACGGCACTGGTTTGTGCATCCACTTTTGATATTGACAGAAACATCAATAAAAAAAGAAAAAAATGAGTTAAAATTGATATTTCCGGGTAATTTCTCAAATGAATACTGAAAATAAAACAGATTTTTTTAGGGTTACTTTATTTTCACTTTATTTATTTTCAAATTCTAAATCGATGGAATAAATATTTTTGCCATAATCGGCAACCAAAACCGAAGTGTAAGCTCCTTTTGCCAAGCCCGAAATATCCAGCGAAAATGTTTTACAAGAATTTGGATACACTTTTTTAAATTTGACTTCCACCTTTTTTTCAAGAAAGCCATTGGCATTAAACACTTCAAGAATTAAAGTTGGTTCCACATAAAATGTCCCTAAATTTTTTAAATCAACATTTATGAGTTTATTTCCGTCCGGTTCTTCAATTTTGATGTCGTAAAATTCAAGTTCAGAAGACGTTCTTTCATTAATATCGGCAATAATTTGAATTCCGTATCTTACTTTCGATTCCAGTTTTACGCCAAACTCCAATTCATCTTCTTTAATGGGTTTTTCAATTTCAACCATTAAAACACCCCAAAAGGAGCCATCTACCTCAACATCATTGGGTACATTAATGGTGTAAATAAGTTCATATTCTTCATTTGCCTTAAAAACGTGCTCATTTACATTGGTAGTCAACCAATTTTTAATGGAATTTTTGTGCGTTAAATCGGCCGTTAAAACCGTTTCTTTGCCACATTCCTGAAACAAATCATTGAAATAAATTATAACGCGCTGTTCGGTTGCATCGGTGTTTTTCATCCTGATAATTCCGGTGACCAATTGTCCGGATGCCGATTGGTGCACGTGGGTTAAGCCATTAAGTATCACCACACCTGCATTGGAGAACTGAAAACTTAAAACCAATAAAAGAAACAGTAGGGATTTTTTCATTTTTAAAAATTTATGTTATGAATAAATTAGGGTTTAAAATCGATTTTAATTTACAGCAAATTAAGCTGTTTCATCAATTCAGGTTTGCTAGATCTGCTTACCGGAACAACATTTTTTCCAATTAACACACTGCTGTCTTCAATATCAACAATTTTTTTAATGTTGATGATAAATGACCGGTGCACTTTTAAAAACAGTGTTTCGGGCAATTTGTCTTCTATTTTTTTTAAGGTTGAATGTACCGTGTAGTTTTCCTTATCGGTTTTAATCAAAATATAATCACCTTTTGCTTCAATTAAATGAATGCTCTCAAAACTAATTTTCACCAAGCGCTTGTATATGTTTACATACAAATCACTTTTCGAATTTTCGTTGATTGGCGTTGCAGGCAATTCTATATTTTGTTTTGTGGTGTTGGAAACCAATTTGGCTTTTTCAACGGCTTTGTCAAATCGCACTTGGGTCATTGGTTTTTCCAAATAATCTACCACGCAATTGTATTCAAAAGCCTCCAAAGCAAAATTTGAATGAGAGCTGATTAAGATAACTTTAGGCGGATTTTTTAAAGTTTGCAACAAATCGAAACCGGAAAAAGCCGGCATATGAATGTCTAAAAAAATAAGATCAACACTGTTTTGATTTAAATACTTAAGCGCTTCAATAGGGCTGTTAAAACTGTTAACCAGATTTAAATTTTTATTGTTTGAAATTAACTTTTCAATAATAACGCTCGCTATTTCTTCATCATCAATGCTAATACACTTCATGCGGTAATTTTTAAGTAGATTTTAGCTGCAAAGATACCTTTTTATACTTCATTAAAGCACAATATTTTAGGCTTCATTCGCCTTATTTTTTGGCAACGTAAAATAAAATGTGGATCCTTTTAAAACTTCACTTTCCAGCCAAATTTNNCCAATTTCAACCAAACCAACTTCTTTATCATTGAAGTTAACTGCATTGCTAATTAAATTCTGAAAAACCTGGCGCAATCTTCTTGCATCGGCTTTTAAAACGGGCAATTTGCCCTTAATGACAACATTAATATTTTTAGGAATATCAAGGCTTTCAATTATTTTATTCACCTTAACATTGAGATCTATCGTGTTTATTTTTAAGCTAGTTCCTCCTATTTCCGAGTAATTGATGATGTCTTCCAGAAACTGATCCATCTTTTCAATTTTCTCCTCCATCAGATTCAAATTACAAATGCTTTCTTCTCCAATTTTTTCGCTGCAATCTTCTTTTACCCAGCTTAACAAAGCGGAAAGACTTCTTAAAGATGATTTTAAATCGTGCGAAACCAAATGTGCATAGTCATTTAACTGCTCATTTTGATTTTTTAATTTTAAAAGTAATTGCTCTTTTTGACGCATAATGTTCAGCATTAAGCTTGTACAAACTCATTAAAACACCAATAATCCAAAACCGTTTTAATTGATTCAGAATAATCGGCGAATTTTAAAGGTTTTACCAAATAACCGGCAATGCCAAGTTGGTGACATTCAGAAACATCTTTATGGTCATTAGATGAAGTTAAAATAACGGTTGGAATATATTTTAATTGAATATTTTTTCTGATGATGCTTAAAAATTCAAGGCCATTTATTTTTGGCATATTTAAGTCGAGCAAAATAAGATCGGGCAATGATTCGTATTTATATAAAATNNCTTAACTAAGTGTCGATGAATGGTAACTAAATATCGTTAAAAGGAATATCATACATTTAAAATTCTTTCGCATAGATGACAAATTAATTCATTCTTTCCCTAAATTGCACCTATTATGAAAGCAGTCACCGTAAAAGAAATTAAAACAGAATTGTCGCATTATTCCCAAAAAGAATTGGTGGAACTTAGTTTGCGTTTGTCGAAATTTAAAAAGGAAAATAAAGAGCTGCTCACCTATCTTTTGTTTGAATCCTCCAATGAAGAAGGTTATATCACCAATATAAAACTGGAAATTGATGAACAGTTTGAACTGGTGAACACCAAAACGTATTATTTCATTAAAAAAAGTGTCCGCAAAATTTTACGAAACATAAAAACCGCCATCCGATATTCAAAAAACAAAGAAACTGAAGTGGAACTCCTCCTCTATTTCTGCAAAAAACTGAAGGATTTTAAACCTTCCATCCATAAAAATACGGTTCTCAAAAATTTGTTCGACAGAGAAATTGCTTCCATAGAAAAAAAAATGCTCTCTTTGCACGAAGATTTGCAGTACGATTATGAGCAAGAACTGGAAAGGTTGAAATAGACCCCTAACCTCCGAAAGGGGAATTAATAAGTTAAAAATCAAAAGTTGAAAGCTGAAAGTACAAAAAAACAAAAGACCGAGAAAAAATTCTCGATCTTTTATCATTAACTTTTGACAACCTGATTCCCTTAAAAAATTAAGCTGTTTCTTTTTCCTTACTTCTGGCTTTGGCAATCTTATCAATCATATCGGGCATTTTTTCAAATAAGGAAGCAAGTCCGCTTGTTTTTCCTGCGGCAAGAAAAGAAATATCACTTCCCCTGCTAACCAAAAAACCTATGGGTTCAATGCCTACGCCAGCTCCCGCGCCGCCGCCTTGAGCTGCGCCTTCGCCCTTAACATCTTTTTTTGGGGCATCAGTTGTACCGCCAGAACCAAATCCCATTCCAACTTTAATCACCGGCACACATTTAAATTCGCCCAATTCAAATTGTTTTCCAACCACCGTTTCTGTATTGGTTTCCGATTTGATAAAGTCGGTAATTTTGCCCAACAATTCTTCCATACGTAATTCCATAATTTTGTTTTTTTAAAGGTTCATAAATGATTTAATTAAATATATTGGCCTGCTGTAAATATGCAGTTCCACTCGGTTTCTTCCTTCAAAATTGATCGTAAAACCTCCCTTCCTATAATTCAGCATTGCAAATAGCGGATACAATTTTGCGTTCAAAATACAATTGCCCGTATCAATATCAAAAAGAAACTTTTTTACTTTAAACGATTTTATCATCCGTAAAAATTTCCCTATGTCAATTCCCTTATTTTTTTTCTTCTTGCTTTTTGCCTTATCTACTTTCTTTTTGTTTTTGCCTAAAACAATATTTCTTAGCGGATAAAAATAAAAAGTTAAAAAAAACAGCTTCAGCCTTATGCTGAATAATTCTTCTTCGTGACTTTCTATACTTGCTTTTACCAATCCCTTTGCTTGAATATAATATTGATTTGTTTTTGTGTCAATAAACAGCACAATTGGCATCATAGACAAATATAAAAGCAACAATAAAAACAAGATTGAAAAAAAGCTTATAAGCATTGTTTTATTTTTCAGTAAAATACCCTGAATTGCAAAACTCTTGCAATGATTTTAATCAAAATACTGCAATTATTTTTACTGAATATCCTGATTTTTATCAAACAAACAATTGATTTTAATCAGATTCTTAAAATAAAAAAGTTATAAGTTATGTGTTAAAAGTTCAAGTCCGAAGACAGAAGTCTGTAGACGGAAGTTTAAGAAGTAAAAAACCGGGCAGCAGAATGTAAAGTTCACGTTAAAAGTTAAATTTTAAACATTGAATAACCTTAAATATCAATTCCTAAATCCAAAATCGGAAATCCAAAAACGTAAATCTAAAATCATAAAGCCTTATCTTTGCGCAACAGAAAACAATATGAACTACACATTGCTCTCTTCACCCCTTCAAGGATTTACCGATTTTCGGTTCAGAAACGCTTTTAACGCCATTTTTGGCGGTATTGACACTTTTTATTCGCCCTATATTCGCTTAAACGGAAGTTTGGTGATTAAAAAAGCTTATGAGCGCGACTTGCTGCCCGAAAACAATGTGGGTTTGGAGGTGATTCCTCAAATTATCACCAATGATGCCGAGGAATTTTTATTTGTGGCGAAATACGTGCAGCAACTTGGCTACAAAGAATTAAACTGGAATTTAGGCTGTCCGTACCCAATGGTCACCAAATGCGGAATGGGTTCCGGACTCATCAGTGACCCAGAAAGAATTGACAAAATTCTTGAAAAAGTACAGGCTGAATCGGATATTATTGTTTCTATGAAAATGCGTTTGGGTTATGAAAACACGGAAGAAATTTTACAGGTTTTGCCAGTTTTAGAAAAATATCCCATTAAAAACGTTGCCATTCACGCGCGCATTGGCAAACAATTGTACAAAGGCGGCGTACATTTAGATGCTTTTCAGCAATGCATCAACCAAACCAGCCTAAAACTGTATTACAATGGCGACATAACTTCTGTGGCAAAATTTCACGAAATGCAGCAACGTTTTCCTACCATTGATCACTGGATGATTGGCCGCGGATTGATTGCCGATCCGTTTTTGCCCAGTATGATCAGAAGCAATTCCATTCAGTATCCCGCTAACAAATTGGAACTTTTTAAGGAATTTCACGATATCCTTTTTCAAAATTACAGTGAATCTTTGTCGGGTTCCACACACCTTTTATTAAAAATGTACCATTTGTGGGAATACTTTTCCGTGCTGTTTTCAAATCCGCACAAAGCCTTAAAAAAAATTAAAAAAGCCGGCAGCATTAAAAATTACCAAGCCGCCGTAAAAGAGATCTTAGAGACGGAACGTGATCTTAGGTAAACCCACAGCGCAGATTTGCAATTCCGTGTTTTCTTCAAAAAATAATCGGTGTTTCCACAAATCAAAAAATTTACTTGCCTACAAAAAGTAAATTATACCGGCTACTAAAAGAGTTAAAAAACAAAGCTATCGAGCTATGAAACGATATTAATTATTTGTCTAATTTTACCTTTGTAACAAAAGTTATTTGCAAACGTCAAATTATAAAAAAAATTAAACAATGGCAAAAATCATAAAATTTGGGGAAGAAGCAGACGGATATGCTATTCCTGTTTTAAACGAACGCGAAATAAGAGCTGCGGCCGGACTGCTATTTTTGATGATGTTTATTGCGATTATAGTCGTAATCCTAAAAGGCGATTTTTTAATGCTGAAATATGCCGTTTCCATATTTCTTGCTGATATTGTCATTAGGGTATTTGTGAGTCCTAAATTTGCACCGACTTTAATCATGGGGCGTTTAATTGTGAGAAATCAAGTGCCCGAATATGTAGGCGCTGCCCAAAAAAAGTTTGCTTGGATCATTGGCGTGGTTTTGGCCGCCACAATGTTCATTCTTTTAGTGGTTGCAAATACTTATAGCCCAATTACTGGTATTATCTGTTTTATTTGTCTTATTTTCTTATTTTTCGAATCGGCATTTGGCATTTGTTTGGGCTGCAAATTTTATAATTTGTTTTACAAAGAAAAAGCCCAACACTGCCCTGGTGAAGTGTGTGATGTAAAATCAAGACAAGCTATTCAGAAAACATCATTCATACAAATCCTGATTGTTTTTGCATTTATTGCCTACATATTTTTAACCGTCTTTCTTTTTGATGATTATTTTAGGGAACGGCCTTATGACTTGTTTGGTATAGAAAGTGCAGGAAATTCAAAATAAATTTTACCGTTTCAACTCGATTGCGAAGATTTTCACTTAGTGTTTCTACAAAATAATAAAGTCAACCTGGATTTATAACTCAAATTATACCGGCAAAAAAATAACATATACATTGTTTTATTATATTTGTTTGCCACAAAATTTGAGCCTAACAAAAAATGAAAGCCTACAAACATTTTGAAACCGATCGGTTAATTTTACAGCCAACCACTTCAGCAGATGCCGAATTCATTTTTGAATTGGTAAATACGCCAAAATGGCTTGCAAATATTGGTGACAGAAACGTAAAATCGGTTGAAGATGCCAAAACGTATATCAAAGAAAGAATGACTCCGCAACTGGAAAAACTTGGTTATGGAAATTATACGCTCATCAGAAAAGTTGACAACCATAAAATTGGCACTTGCGGTTTGTATAACAGGGAAGGTTTGGAAGGCATTGACATTGGATTTGCTTTGTTGCCTGGCTATGAGAATTTGGGCTATGGTTATGAAAGTGCGGCAAAATTGCTGGAAGTTGGCATTAAAGAGTTTCATATAAAACGCATTAGCGCCATTACCACCAAAGAAAATATAGCCTCACAAAAACTCATAGAAAAATTGGGACTTAAATACGTAAATACCATAATAATGCCCGATGATGAAGAGGAATTACTGCTTTACAGCTTATAATGTTAAAAATTCCTAATTTCATATTTTTTAAATAAAACACTACCAATCAGTAAATTGACTTAAATATATTTCGTTAATTTAGAATGGAAATCTTAATAATAAAAATAATTATCGCCTAGTAAATGATTTGACGGCAATCTGTCATACAATCGTTCACTTTTTCCTACCTGCCAAAAATATTTGTTATATTTGCAACTATGAAAATACTTTGTTTCATCTTGTCATTATACGTTTTTTCCCTTTCGGTGGTTCCTTGCTGCTCGGATGAAAATTGCGATGATGAAATAATCGCAGAGAAAGCTGACAGTCATTCACAAGAGCCTAACGAAGAAGGAGATTGCAATGCCTGTTCTCCATTTCTTAACTGCGGAACTTGCATTGGTTTTGATTTTACAAATTTACAGATTGACATTGCTGAAATTCCTGCTGTTGAAGATGAATTTGTTCCTAGTTACAAACCCCAATTTTCTGATAATTTTTTAGATAAAATCTGGCAACCGCCCAAAATAAGTTAATGATGAAATCAGCGGGCTTCGGCACTTTTAGTTGTAATGTATCGCATCGCTTATACAATTCTTAATTTATTTATTTACTTAATCATTTTAAAATGAAAAAATTCGTCTTGCCTATTTTGGCAATCATATATACTTCGTTGGCATTTGGACAACATACCTTTAAAGCAATCATTAAAGACAGCGAAAGCAAAGAATTGCTTTTGGGATCAACCGCAATTTTACAAGGCACCACCAATGGCGCAAGTGCAAACCAAAACGGTTATATTGAAATCAAAAATATTCCCGACGGAAAACAAACCATCATTTTTAGTTATGTGGGCTATAAGGAAAAAAAGAATACTTTTCATTTTCCATTAAATCAAACCGAACCGTATATAATTTTGCTCTCGGCAGCTGAAGGCGAAGAGTTGGAAGAAGTGGTCATTTCTTCCACGCGTTCCAGCAGAACCATTGACAATATTCCAACAAGAATTGAAGCCATTTCGGGTGAAGAGCTGGAAGAAAAAGGGAATATGAAACCCGGAGATATTCGAATGATGCTTAACGAAAGCACAGGCATTCAAACCCAACAAACTTCAGCAACAAGCTACAATTCAAGTATTAGAATACAAGGACTTGACGGAAAATACACGCAAATATTAAAAGATGGATATCCGCTATATGCAGGATTTTCTGGAGGATTAAGTTTGTTACAAATAGCGCCTCTCGACTTAAAACAGGTGGAAGTGATTAAAGGCGCTTCCTCAACACTTTACGGCGGCGGCGCAATTGCCGGATTGGTGAATCTTGTTTCAAAAACGCCAAAAGAAGAAAGAGAATTAAGTTTTATGCTTAACGGAACTTCAGCATTGGGTTTGGATGTAAGTGGATTTTACGCGAAAAAAAATGATAAAATTGGCACAACAATATTTGCATCCTACAATGCGGGAACAGCTTACGACCCTTCTGAAATTGGTTTTACCGCAATTCCGAAATTTACAAGATATACGGTCAACCCTAAATTATTTGTCTATTTCAATGAAAAAACCACGTTAAATGCCGGTGTGAATACCACGATTGAAGATCGAATAGGTGGCGATATAAAATTTATTGAAAACAATGGTGATGAAACACACAGTTATTTTGAGAAGAATAACACTAACCGTTACAGTGCCCAATTGGGACTTGACCACACCATCAATGAAACCTCAAAACTGTCATTTAAAAACAGTTTGAGTTATTACGACAGGGCCATTGAAATTCCAAGTTACCAGTTTTCTGGAGTTCAATTGTCTTCATTTAATGAAGCAACATACAATTACAAAGTCGAAAATTCTGAATGGATTACCGGTTTAAATTTATGGACAGACAAATTTACCCAGGATAAATTTGACGCATCTGAAGCAGTGGATTACCATTACACAACTTTTGGCGGATTTGTTCAAAATACCTGGAACGCCACCGAAAAATTTATCCTTGAAACCGGTTTACGTGGCGACTACCAAAACGAATATGGCTTTTTTGCATTGCCAAGAATTTCCGGACTTTTAAAAGTGAATCCGAAATTATCACTAAGGCTTGGTGGTGGTTTGGGCTACAAAACCCCAACAGTTTTTACGGAAGACGCCGAACGAATTCAATTTAGAAATGTATTGCCTATTGACGTTTCAAAAACAGAAGCTGAAAAATCTGTCGGCGGAAATTTTGACATCAATTACAGAACACAACTTTCCGATAAAATGTCTTTTAGCATAAATACCTTGTTTTTCTATACCCAAATAAAAAATCCGTTAATGCTGAAGCCAACCATGGGAAATTTATACGAGTTTCAACAACCAAATGGCTCCATTGACACCAAAGGAATTGAAACAAATGTAAAACTGACTTATGGTGACTTAAAACTTTTTGTTGGTTACACCTTGGCTGATGTTAAAGAACATTACAACGGAGAATCAACAAAATTTCCATTGGTGGCAAAGCACCGACTGAATAATGTATTGATGTATGAAATTGAAGATTCTTTAAAAATGGGTTTAGAAGCTTATTATTTCAGTCCGCAAGAACTAAATGACGGTGCAAAAGGCAAAAATTATTGGCTGTTCGGATTTATGGTTGAAAAAATTTGGGATTCGTTTTCAATTTTCATCAATTTTGAAAATTTCAGCGATACCCGCCAGACCAAATTCGACACCATTTATACCGGCACAATTACCAACCCTACATTTAGGGATATTTACGCCCCAGTTGACGGATTTGTAATAAATGGCGGACTAAAAATTAAGTTATAACATAAACAAAATAGGAATTTCAGCTAAATTAATAACTGCTGGAAAACTACAAATCAAACATACTTGCTTTTCGCGTCCGTTTTTTTAGTTTAAAAATTCGGTCCTGGTAATATTCCTTCAGCTCATCTATAAATGTCAGCGGATTTTCATATTCCGTCAGCACTTTATAGGTGTGTTTTGTTTTGGCAAGCTGTAATTGATTTTCCAATTTCAGGAGCTCATTTTGTAAATAAGCATCTTCTTTATAAATGATGTTTTTATCAGAAGATTCAGGGAAATGCATCATCGCATTTCCGCTAAAAATATGCGTATGAAAAATTTGAAGCTCGGCCAAGTTGCCGGTTTGGTAAATTTCGATCAATTTGGTGGTTACCTCTGTGGCAAGGTCAATTTTTTCGTCGTGCATCGAAAATTTGTCGGGATGCACAAAAAGCATCGCTTCCCTGTACAAGCGCTTTTTTTCTTTTTGTTCGTCTTCACTAGCGATGTTCGTGTTGCTTTTTGCAATCACTTTCAATCCTTCAACTTCCTTAAAGTTTTTTCCTTTCTTTTTTTGCGCAAAACGTTTTTCCTTTTTAGCGAATTGTACTTTTTTGTAAAGTACGGTGAGCTCCTGTTCCTCAATAAGTTCATCAATTAAATGCGAACGCAAAACAGCCTCAAAATCATTTATTTTTTGTTCAATATCATTCAATTCCTTTTGCAAAAGAATGATTTTGGCTTTCAAGTGAAGCTGTTCTTGTTCGTTATCGCTTGAAACAGAAAGCTTGTTTTTTGTCATTCATCGAATTATAATGCCACAAAGTTGCTAAAAAAATTGCAATTCAACGTCATCAACTCATTTCATTGATTTGTAATTTATTGGAAGTATTGTTGAAAAATAAATTAAGAGGTCTTTTTATTGTAAAAAAAACAAATTCTTATTGATGAAATAAAGTCGTATTCTTTTGTCGTTATCCGATTTTTTAGACTGAACGATATCTTCGCTAAAAGCCAGAAGCGTTTTAATTTTAAGATTAATCTCATCCAGTTTCTGAACTTTTATTCGCTCATTGTGGGCAGCACTATATTGCTTTTCCTCCACAATGCTTAAAATTTTATTGGAACTGACCTCAGTGCCTAAAACCAACAATTTTAAAATCTCCATCGCTTTTTCATCAAACTCAATAAATTTATTTTGAAACCGAAGGCCATTGTCCAACAACACAATTTTCTTCCTTTTTTTGAATTGTTTAAAACCAAAATTTGCCAACAACGCCATAAATAATAAGCCGGCGACCAATGAAAATGAACCTTTTAATAAATTATAATTGCTGTAAAATGGCTTTTCGGAAATGAATTCGCCCATAAATTCATTTTCACTGGCACTTCTTAAATTGACATTATAATTAGCACTATTTGATCTGAAAGTGAAAAAATAAAAGCGGTCATTCAAAAAATAATGATTTAAAGACGCTATCACATTGTTGGAATATTTACCGTGTTTAAATTTTGTGTGTTTGTTATTGCCTAAATCAATAGTTGATATTCCATTGGTATAAAGCACCAATAACGTCTTTTTATAACGTATTGGATGGGGAAAATGGGTTAAATCGATGAATTCACTTGTTCCCAAATAACGCCATTCGTTCAATTTAAAATTGTATTTCCACACTTCATTGTTAAAATACATTTCCGTTTTATTAAAATCGTCAATGCTTTTCCCATTAAAAATATAGGCGTTATCATTATCCAAAATATACAATCCGTCAAAAGTTCCCTTGGGTACTTCTTTAGAATTAACCGGACTTATGGTTTCCCATTCCAGTAAATCGGTATCAAAATAGGTAAAGAAATTTCGGGCGCTCCAAAAACCATAACCACCGTACCTTAATATTTTATCATCATAAACAAAGATATTAGAATTGATTTGCATTTTATGGTTAAAGGAATTGTCTATTCGCTTAATCGTATCATTTTGCAATTTGTAAACAATTCCGCCTTGAGTATGCACAAAATAATAGTTTGAATTCACCAACACAGGTTTAGCGCCTATGAATCCAAATTGAGGGCCAACAACAATTTTGACACTGTCGATTTCAAAAGTTTCCAGATCAATTTTTTTGTAGTAATCCTTAAAAAAAACGAAGATGGTATTGTTTGCGCTATCCAATGAAGTGTGAGATATTTCATTATATTTTCCCACATAAACCGATTGCGCGAATGAAAGCGTTGTAAATAAAAATAAACCAGCTGTTAAAAACTTGTCCCTAAGCATCATAAGCCAAATATACACAAAATACAGTTTGTGAGATAAAAAAAATAATCATCTCATTATAATGCGAGAATATGATCAATCAAATCATATTTTTAAATTTGTTTTATCATTTTGATTTTAAAAAATTAAAGCGTAATGAAGAAGATAATTCAAATCACCCTTAAACAAATTCAGGAGAAAACCACCCAAATTGTACTCATCGGATTAATTATGGCTTTTGTGATGATTTCTAGCTTGTATCTATTGTACACTGCTTTTAGATCCATTTAACCACTTAAAGGTGTGAAAAAGACTATTGGAAGATTGCAATAAAACAAAAGAAAAAGAAGAAAACTGCCCTCAAACAAACATTGAGGGTAGCTTGTTAAATTACAATTTAACCATACAAATTAAAAAAGCACTTTAGAAAATAATATAAACACCTATACTTATTTAAAAAGCTAAAGTGCTTGTTTAAAATATTTTATCAAAATATTAAATCCTGCTTTGGTACGTATATAAATCGTAATACCTTCCTTGTTTGGCAATCAATTCTTCGTGCCTGCCCCGCTCCACAATATTTCCGTTTTCAATCACTAAAATTTGATCGGCTTTTTGAATCGTGCTTAATCGGTGCGCAATCACAAAAGTGGTTCGGTTCCTCATCAAAATATGCAAACTTTTTTGGATAAAGGATTCACTTTCCGTATCCAAATTTGAAGTGGCTTCATCTAAAATAATGATTTTAGGATTCGCTAATAAAGCCCTTGCAATGGTAATTCTCTGACGCTGGCCGCCAGATAATTTAACGCCGCGCTCGCCAATTACGGTATCCAAACCGTCTTCAAACCGGTCGGTAAATTCATTGACATAAGCTCCTTTTACGGCTTCCAACAATTGTGATTCCGTAGCATTTGGCCTTGGAAACAATATGTTTTCTCGAATGGTGCCTTCATATAAAAAATCGTCCTGAAGCACCACACCCAAATGGCTTCTGAAACTGCTCAAATTTACGGTGGACAAATCGATGCCGTCAACGGTGACTTTTCCTTCCGAAGGATTTAAGAACGACGCCGCCAACCCGGCAATGGTTGTTTTTCCGGAACCTGACGAACCCACCAAAGCCGTAACGCTTCCCGAAGGCGCTTTAAACGTAATATGATGCAACACTTCTTTGCTTTTTTCATAGCTGAAAGAAACATCATCAAAAACCATATCGCCCACAATATCCTCTAAAATTACTTTTCTGATTTTGGGATTGTCTTCTTCAGTCATATTCATCAATTCCTGAGTTCTGTCCAGTCCAGCCATCGCTTCCGTTAACTGGCTTCCGATATTGCTCATTTGCACAATTGGCGCAATCATAAAGCCCAAAAACAGCGTAAAGGACACAAATTCACCAATGGTCATCGTGTTGTTCATAATAAAATAGCCACCAATTCCCATAATGCCTGCGGAAGCCAATCCGAGCAAAAAAGTGGAAGAACTCGTAATCAACGCGGTTGCAGTCAAACTTTTTTTCACATTCAAAAACAAACGCTCCACGCCTTCTTCAAAAGTTTTATTTTCCTGATTTTCGGCATTAAAGCCTTTGATGACCCGAACGCCGTTCAAAGTTTCGGTCAATCTTCCTGTAACTTCGGCGCTTATTTTTCCGCGATCCCTAAAAATGGGGCGGATATAGCCAAATGCTTTTAAAGCCACAATGGCAAAAATAGCCACGGGCACCAACACAAAAACTGTCATCAATGCATTTATTTTAATTAAAATCACCAATGAAATAACGGCAGTAATCGATCCGCCAACCAGCTGAACCAAACCGGTTCCCACCAAATTACGAACGCCTTCAACATCGTTCATCACACGAGAAACGAGCGCTCCAGATTTGTTATTATCGAAAAAACTGATAGGCAAAGTGAGTAATTTCTTTTGCACTTTTGCACGTAAAACAGAAATTAAATGTTGCGCTTCCACACTTAACAAACGTGTAAGTTCAAAAGAAGTTAATGCCTGAATTAAAATAGAAAAAGAAACCACAACCAATAAAATGGTCAGTGCATTCATATCCTTATCAGGAATTACATCATCAATTAAAGTTTTACTGGCATAAGGAAGCACCAATCCGGCCAAACTTTTGGCGATGATTAAAACAATTCCTATAAAAATTATTTTTTTTCGGGGCCAAATAAATTCCTTAAATGCCCACTTGTAAGATACGTTGGTTTTGCTCATAATGTTTTCTTAAACGAATATCACGCCAAAATATTCTAGGTGACAAATCGACAGTTTTTTTTAGTTAAAAGTTGAAATGTTATATGTTGAAATGTTATATGTTATAGTTAAATGCAAAACAGCTAAACAAATAAACGCATAAACAACTAAACAGGTAAACATATTTTTCGTAAATTTAGATAGATTTCCACAAACAGCAAAAATGGCATTTATAGATTATTATAAAATATTGGGCGTTGATAAAAGTGCTTCCGCAGGCGACATTAAAAAAGCCTATCGAAAATTGGCCAGAAAATATCACCCAGATTTGAATCCTTCCGACAAAGAAGCGGAACGAAAATTCAAAGAAATTAATGAAGCGAACGAAGTTTTGAGCGATCCCGAGAATCGAAAAAAATACGATGAACACGGAAAAGACTGGAAACACGCCGAGGAATTTGAAAAAGCAAAACAACAGCAACGACAATACCAAAGAAGCGGAAGTCAAAGTCCGTTTGGAGATTTTGGAGGCGGTGATTACTCCGATTTTTTTGAATCGATGTTTGGCGGGCGTTCCTCAAGAGGAAGAACCAGCAGCGGTGGCGGTGTTAAATTTAGAGGACAAGATCTGAACGCCTCCTTGAACCTCGACTTAAAAGAGGTGTTTGAGACACATAAAAGAACTTTAACCATCAATGGCAAAAACATTAGACTTACCATTCCGGCTGGCGTTAAAAATGGACAAGTCATAAAAATTAAAGGACACGGTGGCGAAGGTGTAAATGGTGGTCCGAAAGGTGATTTGAACATCACATTTTCCATCGAAAACAACACCAAATTTAAATTGGATGGCGACAATTTACACACAACAATTGATTTGGATTTATACAAAGCCGTTTTGGGCGGAGAAATAACAATTGATACTTTTGACGGAAAAGCAAAGCTGAAAATTGCTCCCGAAACACAAAACGGCACCAAAGTAAAACTAAAAGGAAAGGGATTTCCTGTTTATAAAAAAGAAGGTTCTTTTGGCGATTTATATATTACTTATAACGTAAAAATTCCCAAAAATCTTTCAGAAAAAGAAAAACAATTGTTTGCTGAACTTGCTAAATTAAGAACTTTATGAGCAAAGAAAACTTCATACCAATTCACAAATTATGTGAACTTTACAAGGTCGAGATGTCATTCTTCAGCGGTTTAAACGAAATTGGCCTGATACAAATCACCAATATTGAAGAATCACATTGTATTCATCAGGATAAAATAAACGATATTGAAAAAATGATTCGGATGCACCTTGATTTGAATATCAATATCGAAGGAATTGACATTGCTTTTAATTTATTGCAGAAAATAGATGAACTTGAAAATGAATTAATATCAATAAAAAATAGGTTACGCATTTATGAAAATTGATTTTTGAGTAAAAAAATTATCAACTTTAACTAGATAAAATGGAAGAATTTAAGCAAAAAAGGTTCTTTAATTCAAAAAGGGTTGAATTTGAAAGTGACGGAATCACTTTTTATTCTGGGAATTTTTTAAATGCCAAAGAAATTTTTATTCCTTTTGATGAAATTATCCCCGATGCCATTTCAAGGGAAACCAAAACCAGCAGGCTTTTCCTTTGGAATGCAATTGTTTTCGGAGTAATTTTTGGCCTGTCTTTTTTTGATATTCTTCAAATTCCTTTCGGAATTTATATGGTTCTGGTATTTTTCTCCGGATTCCTTTTTGTAATTTTCTTATTGTTGACTATTTTAAGCAGAAAATGTTTGTTGTACATTACCACTTTAAGCGGTTATTTAATCGATTTTTACGATAAAAATCCGAGCAAACAAGCCCTGGACGAATTTCTGAAAACTCTTAAAATAAAAACCTTTGCTTATCTTAAAAAAAAGTATGCTGTAATTGACATAGATTTACCGATTGAAAAACAAATAGAAAACCTCAACTTTCTGAAAGAACGCAATGTGATTACAGAAAATGAATATAAATCTTTGAAAGAGAAACTGAAAAATATAAATATAGATGTAAAGGGTTTTAAATTTTGAAAGAAAATAGTTTAATGCAATGATCATATATACAACCTCAAAAACAAGCCAAGATCTCTCTGAAATAACCATTTTACAGAAAAGTAATTTACGCCAAAATTTAACGGCAGAAGAAATACAAAATCAGGGTTTTTTAACTGTGTCCTACGGTTTGGAAACACTTCAAAAAATGCAGGATATTGAAAGGCATATTATTGCAAAAGAAAACGGTAAATTAGTTGGATATGTACTTGCTTTGACCAAAAAATCAAGGTATGATATTCCGGTTTTGGCACCAATGTTTGAAACCTTCGAGCTGATACAATATAAAGAAAAACTGGTTTCTTACTATAATTATATTGCCATTGGACAAATTTGTATTGACAAAGAATATCGCGCAAATGGATTGTTTGACGGTTGTTATGAAGCCTACAAAAACCATTTTAAAAACAAGTATGATTTTGCAATTACGGAAATCGCCACAGACAATAAACGTTCAAGAGCCGCCCATAAAAGAAATGGTTTTAAGGAAATTCATACTTATAAAGATTTCAATGATGTAGAATGGGTTATTGTGATATTGGAATGGAATGACGCAAATGATTGCTAAATATTACCTTTCCTAAAATCAATGCTAGCTTAGATAAAAAATATAAAAAAATGATTCTCGACCATAAATTTGATTTGGGTTTTTTCCCGACGCCATTGCATCAACTAAAAAATATTTCGGAAAAATACGCTTCTTATAACATTTTCATCAAACGCGATGACCAAACCGGACTTGCTTCCGGAGGAAATAAAACCCGAAAACTTGAATATCTAATACAAGAAGGTTTGGATAATGGATGTGACACCATCATTACTGCCGGCGCACAACAATCCAACCACTGTAGGCAGACTGCAGCCGCTTGCGCCATTGCCAAACTGAAATGTCATTTGTTGTTGGGCGGAATTGAACCCCAAAATTATAACGGCAATTTATTATTGTCGCATTTACTGGGCGCACACATTCATTTTACTGGAGAAAACAGAAAAGGAGAAGATATTGGTCCGTTAAAACAAGCATTGGAAATAGAAGGAAAAAAGCCCTTTATTGTTCCTTATGGCGGATCGAATCTTACAGGAGCACTTGGATTTGTAAATGCCGTGAAAGAATTAAAATCGCAACTTATTGCCCAAAATCTTAAAATTGATTATCTGTTTTTTGCTTCGAGTTCCGGCGGCACACAAGCAGGATTGACTTTGGGAAATGATTTGCACCATTTAAACATCAATTTGATTCCTGTAGGAATTGACAAAAGTGAAACTCAGGGTTTGAGCCTTGAAGAAGCCGTTCTTAACATTGTTAATGAGGGAAAATCACTTCTAAATATTAAAAAAGAATATACACTTTCTGACGTTAAAATCAATAATGATTATAATGAAGCCGGCTATGGAATTATCACCAAAAATGAAACAGAAGCCATTAAAGTATTGGCACAAAATGAAGGAATTATTTTAGATCCGGTTTATACCGGACGGGCTTTTTATGCGATGATGGATTATTTAAACAAAAACAAAATTTCAAAAAATGCCAATGTACTTTTTTGGCATACCGGCGGATTTCCAGCCAATTTTTATTACGCTGAAAAAATGAAGTAATCATATCATGATTTGCTTCAAAAAAAATTGACGCCACTATATTTGATATCAGGAAATTTTTTAATTAATGAGCCTCCTTTTGCTTTTTTGTTAGCTACAAAGTGTGAATCTTGTAACTTTTTATAAGAGTTATGTAACAAGATTCCTTCTAAAAAGGATGAAATTTACATCCTTAACACCTATAAAATTTTCATCAATTAAAATAAAGTAAAAATGAAAGGAAACGCAAAATTAATTACCGTATTAAATTCGCTACTTGCCGATGAACTAACTGCTATAAATCAATATATGGTGCATTCTGAAATGTGCGAAAACTGGGGTTACGAAAAACTTCATAACGCAATTCGTGCACAAGCAATGGATGAAATGCATCACGCAGAATGGCTTATTGAAAGAATTATTTTTTTAGACGGTTCCCCAACAGTATCTAAGCTTAATTCCATAAATATCGGAAAAACAGTTCCTGAAATAATTAATAACGATAGCGAAGATGAACTTGATGCAATTCGCTCCTATAATGACGCCATTAAACTTGCCCGTGAGGTTGGTGATCAAATCACTGCCGATTTGTTGACCAAAATATTGGGTATGGAAGAAGGTCACGCAGATTGGGCCGAAATACAACATACACAAATGGCGCAAATGGGTGTTGAAAATTACTTAATGAATCAAACCTCAGGTTCGACCGCAGGTTAATTTATTACTCGTTTTTTGTTTTCAACTTTTAACATATTAAATTGATGTTTGAGATTGGTTACAGCAAACTTATTTTCGACAACAAAGCTGAAAATGGAACTGAAATTGTTTTTCAATTCAAAAAAACAAATAAACAGGAAAAATATAAACGAAGACGGAAGAAAGAGAAACAGAAAATGTTAGACGGTATTTTATGGATGAATTTAACTTCAAACTCCTTTCTTCGGTCTTCGCTCTTCAAACCACTGACTAAAATTAAAGTAAAAAACAGCATACTATGAGACTAACAGGTAACAATCTCAAGATAATAGTGAATGACATTCATGTAAGTTACAACGATGAAGGGCCGGAAAAAGCACCTGTTATCATTCTTATTCACGGTTTCCCCTTAAATAAATCCATGTGGGACAATCAATTGAAATCATTAAAGGATAATTACAGAGTGATTGCTTACGATATTCGTGGACATGGGAATACGGGAATTGGAGCTATTGATTTTACAATTGACCTATTTGTTAAAGATTTATTGGGTTTTATGGATGCTTTGATGATTGATAAAACCATCATTTGCGGTTTATCCATGGGAGGTTACATTGCGTTAAATGCAATTGAAAATTATTCAACCCGTTTTACTGCGCTTATTTTAAGCGACACAAATTGCACCGCAGATTCGCCAGAAGCAATAGAAAAACGGATGAATACCATTGAAAGCATCAAGGAAAACGGGGTAGATAAATTAGCCGATGATTTGATTCCAAATCTGTTTGCGCCTGAATCTTTTAAAACAAATTCAGAAGAAATTGTCGCTGTGAAGGAGATGATAGTAACAACCTCCAAACAATCGCTTTATAATAGTTTGCACGCATTGGCAAATCGCAAAGAAACCTGCAGCAAACTGGCTGAAATAAAAGTGCCTGTGCTTATTTTGGTTGGAGAAGAAGATAATATTACGCCAGTTGAAGCATCAAAAGCAATGCACGAAAAAATAGACATAGCGTTATTGAGCATTATAAGCGAAGCAGGGCATCTTAGCAATCTTGAAAACCCGGAAGAATTCAATAGCCAGCTTCATAAATTTCTTAATGCATTAAAATAAAGGTTGAAGAATTAAAATATAAAATATGAATAATATTAACGACGTAAAGTGAAATTTCATATCATAAAGCATTTATAAAAATGGAAAATAATCCCAAAAAAATAACAGAATCCAGTCGAGAACCAATCAAAATTCATCAAAAAATAAGGTTGGATTTTGAAGGTCAAGAAACACCTAAAAAAATGTCTTATAATGACATTGAAAAGGATTTGAATTCAAAAATTATGGAAATTACTATGATTATAAAAGACAAATATCCTGAACTGATAGAATATTTGAATGAAATGCCAATGACAGTTCCAACAAAAAAAAATCCGGAAATAACGATTAAAAATTTAAATTCTTATTACGATTCGCTTAACGCGTTATTAACCAAATACAAATTGGAACATCCCTAAATCACAAAATAAATAAGTTTTTTTATTTAATCGCAACAAAAACTAAAACAATGGAAAAATTACTTAAAAACCAAATGTCCAACATTGCAAGAGCCGAATATATGGAAGTATCCCCAAATGTAAGCCTCCACATTACGGATGCCGGCGAAGGCAAACCTATTGTTTTAATACACGGATGGCCATTGAGCGACGAAATGTATGAATATCAATACTGCGATTTTATCAATAAAAATTTCCGTGTAATTGGAATTACGTTAAGAGGTTTTGGAAAATCAAGCAAACCTTATGGCGCTTATAATTATGATGTACACGCTGCAGATATTAAAACTGTTTTAAGCAAACTGGACATAAAAGATGCTGTTTTGGTCGGATTTTCTATGGGCGGTGCCATTGCAATTCGTTTTGTCTCAAAATATTTTGGGGAACACGTTTCCAAATTGGTTTTAGCCGGAGCGGCTGCACCAATATGGACGCAACGAGATGATTTTAAGTACAATCTGCCTCAAAGTGCCGTTGATGATTTAATTGCATTGAACTATAAAGACCGTCCAGCTCTTCTTTCCAATTTTGCTAAAATATTTTCAGCTACCGAAACTTCCTTAAATAAAGGTATTGGAGATTGGCTAAATATGATTGGTTTAAGCGCCTCTTCCCACGCGACGGCCGAATGTTTGATAGCGTTGCGCGATACAGATTTAAGACCTGATATGAAGAAAATTAAAATTCCAACTTTGATTTTACATAGCAAAAAGGATAAAATATGTTCTTTTGATTTGGCTGAACAGATGTTAGCCGGAACCTCAAATTCACAACTCATTGCATTTGAAAAAAGTGGCCATAGTTTGTTTTTGGAGGAAACAGAGAAGTTTAATGCTGCCATTATAAAATTTGCCGAAACCAAATAGGAATCAACAGATTTGTCTGGATATTATTTACGATGGTAAATCTTCAATTTCAGCGTAATTTCCTGTATTAAAAATCAATAAATGGCAAAAAAAAAATTAAGATCGGAAACCGACTGCCTCAACTGCAAACACATTGTTGAAGAGCGTTTTTGTCCAAACTGCGGTCAGGAAAATACGGAAATTCGCATCACGTTTCATCATTTATTCACCCATTTCTTTCAAGACTTAACGCACTACGACAAAAAGTTTTGGAAAACAATTATCTATTTGCTATTTAAACCGGCTGCCGTTACAAAAGCCTATACATCAGGACAACGTATGTCCTTTTTACCACCTTTTAGGTTGTATATTTTTACCAGTTTTGTGACTTTTTTGCTGATTTCCTTATTCCCGGCTGAAAATACCAAAAAAGCGGTTACCAACGTAAAAAACAAAGTGGAACAAGTGGTTCCTGCATTAGACTC
>DPCK01000024.1:26019-37691 GCA_003516285.1 Lutibacter sp.
CTTAATATGCCTAAGGTTTTGTTTATTTATATGCCGGTTTTCGCCTTTTTCTTATGGCTATTTCACGATAAAAAAAGATGGTATTTCTATGATCACGGCATTTTCACACTGCATCTCTTTTCGTTTTTGCTGTTGATGATCTTATTGCTGTTTTTTATAGATAAACTTTTTTCATTGTCTGTTTCACCAATTTTTGGCTGGTTAAATCTGATTGTTCAAACAGCCGGACTTATTTGGATGGTATTCTATTTCTTTCCTGCGCACCGACGTTTCTATGGGGAATCTCATTTGGTTTCCTTTTTCAAAAGCAGTTTGGTGTATGTGCTCAATTTAATTATTGTCGTTGTTTTGCTTATTTTATACGGTTTATATACCTATATCAATTTAGAATAAACACCTTTTAACAAAATATCAAAAAGTGTGAATCATATAAAATATCGTCGGAATTATGTAAGATCATTCATCATTAATAGAAATACCTTTGAAATGTGAAAACGCATTCACAATTAAAATCTAAAACAATGAACACAACTGAAGCAAAAGGAAACTGGAATATCCAGAAAGCCAAATTGAAACAAAAATATGCAGATTTAACGGACAATGATCTTATGTATGAAGAAGGTCAAAGAGATGAAATGCTTGGAAAACTTCAAGTAAAACTTGGTAAAACAAAAGAAGAATTAAACAAATTTTTAGACTCACTATAATTAATGGTTTAATTGATTGAGGATTTAATTTTCTATCGCAGCAAGTAACGTATTATGATTGAAAAGTAATCTCTTTACTACCGCTTCAGTGATCTTAAATCTGATTAATATGAATCATAAAACCTCTTTAAATCAGATTTAAAGAGGTTTATTTTTTTGGATTTGATTTATATATTCAGAAAACCAAACTTCCCTCAATATAAAATTTCTTGTTTCCTTGCAAGTGAATACCAAAGGCAGTAACTTTAATTGCCAAATAAATACGCATCCTTATGAAAATAATTCACAAAATTTTAGTGGGAATTGATGGAAGTGATTCTGCCTTAAATGCAGTAAATTACGCCATTGGACTTGCAAAAGAAATGCAGGCTGAGTTAGAAATTATTTATGTAATTAGGTTTTCCATTGGAAATGTTGAAAAAGGGATTTTACCTGTCAGAATTGAAGAATATGAAAAAGAAAGAGCGATTGAATTGGTTGAAAAAATTAAAAAGCAACATCCCGACATAAAAATTAGCGATATAGAGCCTATCGGCCGCCCATTTGAGGAGATTAACAAAGCCATTGACCATTGGAAACCCGATTTATTTATCATTGGCCATCATACCAGTCATTTTTTGGAACATTTATTTATTGGCAGCATCGAAAAAAAACTGCTCAGCAATTTGAAAATTCCTTTATTGATTGTTCCTGAAAATTATAAATGCTAAAAATAAGCTTAAACTTTAGTTTTACTATGATTCTATTTTATAATGAATTCAGACAAAACATACACCCTAATTTTGATTAAGAAAACTAAAACGATGATTTCAAAATTACCGCTCACATTATTGCTCGTCATTTTTATCACCTATTTTAATCCGTTTTATTCCCAAGAACGGATTATCACCAATCTAAACAACGATTGGAAATTCTCTAAAGGAAATAACGAATTTGGCTATCAAAAAACAATGGATGATTCTGAATGGGTGTCTGTTACAATTCCACACGATTGGGCAATCGCGGGTCCGTTTATTTTGGACGGAGACGGAAATACTGGAAAACTTCCCTGGAAAGGAGAAGGCTGGTATCGGAAAAATATGGCTATTCCAGCCAATTATGAAGGAAAAAGATTGTATTTGTTGTTCGACGGAATTATGGCTTTTCCTAGTATTTACGTTAATGGGCAACTTGCAGGAAAATGGGATTACGGCTACAATTCCTTTTATTTAGACATCACAAATTTGGTAAATTTTAAGGAAGAAAATACATTGGCCATCCACGTTGATACACGAAAACACGACAGCAGATGGTATCCGGGAGCAGGAATTTACAGAAAAATACAGTTGATTGCGGTAAATCCGATACACGTTGCCGTTTGGGGAACATATATAACAACACCTGTCCTAAAACCAAATTATGCGGATGTAAGAATTGCCGTCACCATAAATAATTTTTCCAAAAATTCTGATAAAATTAAAATAAAACACACCATTTTATCGCCCAGTAATGCAATAATTGCCGAAAAAGAAGTTGAAGGAATCATTGCTGTTGACAAGGATAAAATTATTGAAACAACCTTAACAGTTCCCAATCCGAGACTTTGGGATATTGAAAATCCTCAGTTGTATCAAATTGTTACCGCTATTTACCAAAACAATAAACTTCTTGATACCTATAATTCCACTTTTGGCATCAGAGATATTCGGTTTACGGCAGACAACGGATTTTATTTGAACAACAAACGCATGCAATTGAAAGGTGTTAATTTACACCACGACCACGGACCCCTTGGAGCTGCTTTTAATGAAAGAGCAATGGAACGCCAATTGGAAATTATGAAAAATATGGGCGCCAATGCCATAAGAACCAGCCACAATACTGCCGCTCCTGAATTATTGGATTTATGCGACAAGATGGGAATTTTAGTTTTTAATGAAGTATTTGACAAATACGATGCGAAAGCAGGTATTGTTGACAGCACCAATTTTGAAAGTTTTGCCCAAAGAAACATTAAAAATTTTATGGTGAGAGACAGAAACCATCCTTCCATATTTTTGTGGAGCGTTGGAAACGAAATTCCCGATGTACAATGGAATCTTGACAATGGATTTAACCGACTTCAAACGATGCTAAACTATGTTGAAAAATATGACAATACCCGTCCAACCACCTTGGTTTGCGACAGTTACAAAAGTGCGGAATTAAGGCATTTCGACTATTATGATGTGCACAGTTGGAATTATGGACGCAGATACAGTTTGGCCCGCCAATTGGAACCGAATAAATCGGTCATCATCAGTGAATCAGCTTCAACATTAAGCACAAGGGGTTTTTATGAATTCCCTTTGCCTGCGAAAAAAATTGATTTCACCAAATCACTTCAGGTAAGTTCATACGATTTAAATGCGCCTGAGTGGGCCGAACTTGCCGATGACGACTTTATGTGGCAACAAGATGAACCTTATGTTGCAGGTGAATTTGTTTGGACCGGTTTTGATTATTTGGGCGAACCTACGCCTTATGACAATAAATGGGTAAAAGAACAAGGAATGACCGACAATGAAGCTTCACGAAGTTCTTATTTTGGCATTGTTGATTTATGCGGTATTCCAAAGGATCGATATTATTTGTATAAAAGTTATTGGAAACCCGAGGAAATCACCATTCATATTCTTCCTCATTGGAACTGGAAAGACAGAGTTGGGAAAATTACGCCGGTTTTTGTTTACACAAACGGCGATTGTGCTGAACTCTTTTTAAACGAAAAATCCATAGGAAAGAAATGTAAAAATCCCAAATCAGAAAAATCAACTGAACGATTCAGATTGATGTGGAACGAGGTGATTTATGAACCTGGAACATTAAAAGCTGTTGCCTATAAAGAAGGAAAAATTATTGGTGAACAATTGATGAAAACGGCCGGAGAACCTTATAAAATAAAACTGACTCCCGATAGAAAATTGCTAAAAGCAGATGGAAATGACTTGTCCTATATATTGATTGAAGCGGTCGACAAAAACGGTAATAATTGTCCGTTAGCCACCAACAACATCGAAATAAAGATAAACGGAGCTGCCAAAATTGCAGGCGTCGGAAACGGGAATCCGCAATCTATGGCCACCTTTAAATCAAATTATGTGAAGTTGTTTTACGGAAAAGCGATGCTTATTGTGGGTGCTGAATTTACCAAAGGAAATGTCACTGTTGAGGCAACTTCAAAAGGGTTAAAAAATGAAAATGTTGTTTTAGAAATGAAATAGTATTAGTTTTATAGGAAGTATATAAAAATGAATCAATAAAAACGAAAGCGATGAAACATTTCTTTTTCTGTTCAATTTATTTTTTAATTGGACTGCTTTTTCTGAATACAAGTTGCGAAAAATCAAGTTTAAATATTGATGCTCCAAATTGTATTGAAAATGAAATAAAAAAAATAAAAAGTGAAGCCGTTCGAAATCCTCCCGCCGAAGTTTGGAAATGGGAAGCAGATGGACAAATATATTATTACATAACATCAGACTGCTGTGACCAATATAACTATCTTTACAATAACAATTGTGAGGTAATTTGCGCTCCAGATGGCGGATTAATTGGATCTGGTGATGGGAACTGTCCTAATTTTATTGAGCCAATTAAAAAAACACTTATTTGGAAAGACAGCAGACGGTAAGCTTAATATTTACCAATACTCAACAATACCAACGTACACGCTTCTTCAAATGCAATGTGATGTTTTGTCAGTAAATTTTGTAATTCCTCATTTTCCGTTCCCGGATTAAAAAGCACCCGATTGGGTTTTAAATCTAGGATATAGTCATAATATATTCCCTGATTTTTTTTGCTTAAATACAGTGTTACTGTATCAATATTTTCGAAAATCACCTTTTCTGTGATGATTTTTACACCACTCACTTCTCCGGCTTTATTGCCTATTGCTATTACTGGATGTCCGTAATTGGTTAACTTCTGAATTGCCAAAAATGAATATCTGCTTGGATTTGTTGAGGCTCCAATAACCAATGTTTTTTTTATCATCCGACAAAAATAAACTAAAGTTTATAAAAAAGTGTAACAAAGTATTAAGTAAATAGTCTATTAAAAACGAAAGCTTTCAAAAAACAAATTAAGGCGGTCTTAAATTATAATGTTAAATAAATCTTAAAATAGTACTTTGTTTTGCATAGTACTAAAATAAAATATAGTTTTGTCCTACTAAATCAAAAAAACATAAAAATGAAAACAACAAACACTACAAATACCAGATCAATTTATGAATTGTTAAGCGCCACAAAACGCACAAACTGGAACAGTAAAAGACGTTATGAAGTTTTAACGCATTTCAAATTTTAATACCAATCAAAAAACTTACTTATAATTACTACTTACTAAAATGAAAAAAATACTTTTATTATGCAGTCTGCTCATTTCATTGACTGTTTCTGCACAACTTCCAGCAAATGACAATCCAAAAACCGGTGTAATTACCGGAAAAGTGATTGATGAAACCACAAAACAAGCGATGCCTTATGTGAGCATTGTTGTTAAAGATGCCAGCAAAAAATCTACTACTGGCGGAATCACTGACGATAGCGGAAATTTTACCATCAAACATATTCCTGAAGGTGAAAATAATGTTGAAATTCAATTTATTGGCTATAAAACCGAAACTAAAAAAATAAACATTACCCGAACAAACACCAACATTAATTTAGGGATCATTGCATTAAAAGAAGAAGCCGCGCAATTAGAAGAAGTAGTTGTTGTGGCAGAAACTTCAACAGTGACGCAAAAAATAGACAGAAAAGTGATTAATGTAGGAAAGGATTTAACGTCTGCAGGAGCAACAGCATCAGAATTATTAAACAATGTCCAATCTGTTTCAGTAGATAGTCAAACCGGTAATTTAAGCTTAAGAGGCAATGAAAATGTACGCGTGTTGGTTGACGGAAAACCTTCAAATATTGATACGGCGCAACTGCTCAAACAAATTCCGTCAACATCCATTAAAAGCATTGAGTTAATTACCAATCCTTCAGCCAAATACAACCCTGAAGGGATGAGTGGCATTATTAACATCGTATTGCACAAAAATTCTAATTTAGGTTTTAATGCAACTGTTAACACGGGAGTAACATCTGGCGTAAATAACCGATTCAACGGCTCATTGGATATGAATTTTAAAACCGGAAAAGTGAATTTCTTTTCAAATTACGGGGTAAAGGATGGAAAAAGTAAAAATTACGGGAAAGTTGTCAGATACGATAACAATGCTGTCCAAAACTTTATGTTTGTTGAAGATGGCACTTCACACCTGCTAAAACTGGGTGCAGATGTGTATATAAATGACAAAAACACTTTTTCTTTTTACACTACCCAAAACATTGCAAACCAACTATTTAATGGAAGTACTTTGGTTGCTTATAACAATGTTATGAACAGTAACAGTTTAATGTTTGTAGACTCGGAAGACAACGCTCAAGCCTATAATTTTAATTACACCTTAGATTTTGAAAAAAAGGAACATAAATTAGAATTGGAAGCCAATTTTTCAAACTCTGAAAGTCCGGAAGATGCCTTGTACAATGAAATTATCCATCCCAATGATTTGACCGCAAATTACAATGATAAAGTGGACAACGATCGAAAAACAAACTTGATTAATTTGGATTACACCAACCCTTTATCAGAAAAATCAAAGCTTGAGCTAGGTTTGGAAGCAAGATTAGAGGATACCAAAAATAATAATGTTACCAACCAACACGAATTTGTTTACGACAATAACGGCAATTTAATCGACGATGGAAATGGCTGGTATGAAACCTCGCCAAAAGGCAATTCCTCCTTTGAATATGACCGAAAAATTTATTCTGGTTACGCAAATTACAACCAGACTTTCAACAAATTGGCCATACAACTTGGGGCACGCTTAGAGCAATATGAGGTAAATGGTACTTTTGTTAAAAATACAGAAACTGCTATTTATAAAGATGAAATATTTACAGTGTATCCATCTGCATTTTTGACCTACAATGCCAACGATAAAAACCAATTTCAATTAAGTTATAGCCGCAGGGTCGACCGTCCTTCAATTGGCCAGGTAAACCCAATTAGAGAATGGAGTACGCCAACAATTACCTCTGTAGGAAATCCAAATTTAAAACCTCAATTCACCAATTCCTATGAACTAAATTACACACGTAATTACGATAAAGGATCGGTAACTTTTGGAACATTTTACAGAAGGGTGAACGATAATATTTCAAGAATCTTGAATGTTGATCCTTTAGATGAAGACAAAGTAGAATTGTCTTTCGCAAATTCTGACAGCAATAACCGTTATGGCTTAGAATTATCCGGCAATCACAAAATAGCAAAATGGTGGAAAGTGAACGCAAGTTTCGATTTATATACGCAAAAAGAAAGCGGTATTGCCAATGGAGAACAACTTGAAGTTACCAACAACTCCATAAATTTCAGAATAAACAACAATTTTACAGCCACCAAAAATCTTCGTTTTCAATTGTTTGGAATGTACAGAGGCGGAGGAGAATCTATCCAATTTAAAATTGATCCGATGTGGATGATAAATACTGGTGCCAGTTTAAATGTACTTGAAGGAAAAGGAACTATCAGCATAAGGGTTAATGATATTTTTGAAGGAATGAAATTCAAATTTGATTCAGAAAATCCTTATCCGCAATCCGGACAATTTAACTGGGAAAGCAGAACAGCTTATGTTGGATTTATGTACAAATTCGGAGGCGGAAAAAATAGCGCGAGAAATCGTAAAACCAGAGACAATAACGAAACTCAAGGAAGTGGCGGATTTATATAAAAACATTGTGAATTTGTTTACATTTAATTAACTATATTTTAACAAGTTAAACACATTAAACCCTTAAATTTGCAGCAAAACATTCTGCCTACAAAAGGCATCTAAATGCCGTAAAAATATAAAAGAATATTTATAATTATTTGAATTAGTTAATTGATAGTCTTTTTGATAAAGCCTCTAAACTTGCGTTTTAGAGGCTTTTGATTTTTCTCCTATCCACAGCCCTTTCCGAAGGAAAGGGAGTTTGATTTGTTTTACCTTTCAACTTTGAGTTTCTGACTTCCGACTTCGGACTTTTTTTTACCACCTAATAATCACGCTTCCCCAGGTGAATCCGCTTCCAAAAGCAGCCAATACCACAATGTCATTGTCTTTAATTTTACCCAATTCCCAAGCTTCGGAAAGTGCAATGGCAATAGATGCCGCAGTGGTATTTCCATATTGCATAATGTTGTTGTACACTTGGTCATCGCTCAATCCAAATTTTTTCTGAACAAATTGTGAAATTCTTAAATTCGCCTGATGGGGAATTAATAAATTAATATCTTTCGCCTCCAAATTATTAGCTTGCAATCCTTCCACAATCACTTCATGAAAACGAACAATGGCGTGTTTAAACACAAAAGTCCCGTTCATATAAGGGAAATAAGACTCGTCATTCTCGTCATTGGCCTCTAAAATTTCAGGAACCCAATGTTTAATGCTTGGCGCCGCCACTATTAATTCATTGGCGTGTTTTCCTTCGGAATGCAAATGAGTGGACAAAATTCCTTTATTGTTATCTTCGGTTCTCGACAATACCGCCGCACCTGCCCCATCGCCAAAAATAACCGTAACGCCTCTGCCTCTATCTGTTTTATCCAATCCGCCTGAATGAAATTCAGACCCAACCACCAGCACATTTTTATACATTCCTGTTTTAATGAACTGATCGGCAACAGAAAGCGCATACACAAAACCCGAACATTGATTTCTGACATCTAATGCGCCAACAGTTCTCATATCAAGCATTTCCTGAATTTGGACACCACATCCTGGAAAATAAAAATCGGGACTCAAAGTGGCGAAAACGATAAAATCGATGTCGTCTTTGGTAAGTCCTGACCTTTCAATGGCAATTCGAGCAGCTTTTGCGCCCATAATGGAAGAAGTATCTTCACTGCCTTCAGGAATCCATCTTCGCTCTTTAATTCCCGTTCTTTCCTGAATCCACTCATCATTGGTATCCATCATTTTCGCTAAATCATCATTGGTTACAATATTATCAGGAACGTAGAAACCAAGACCGGATATTTTAGAATTATACATAAATTTTGCTTTTTTGGTATATTTATTCAAACTTACTAAAATCAAAAACTATTTACAACAATAATTTTACGATGTTCATAACTATTTTATGGCTGATATTAAATAAAATATTAAACATAACTATTACATAATCATTGTAATAACCATAATATTCCGATTTGTAGAATTACGATAGTCAACCAAAAATAAAATAACTAAGAAAAAAGATAAAAAATAATTCGATTAAAACAGCTATTTAAAAATTATCTCCCAACATCTAAATAAATTATTGAAATGCGAATAAAATGAATATTTTATTAAATTCATAAAATAATTAATCTAAAAATCACCTTCTGATTTCTTAATTTTTAAAACTTATTTAATTGTCTTATTTGGAATTTTGCTCATTGCATATTCCGTGATTGCGGTGATGGTCAAGGACGGATTTACACCCGGATTTGCAGAAATCATTGAACCGTCACAAACGAACATATTTTGATAACCAAAAACCCGATTGTGTTTGTCAATAACGCCTTTTGAAGAATCTTCCCCCATCACTGCGCCACCTAAAATATGTGCAGTTGTTGGTGTTCCCAATAAAACATCCACAAAATTTCCAAAAGGAATTCCGTTGACTATTTTGCCGTATTTTTTACTTAAATCAAAAGCTTCAGGAATAATTCCGGATGGAGTTGTCCCCATTTCACTCACCGTTTTCATTTTTGTGATTTTTCCCAGTTTTAGCCGAATGGTGCTGTCAACCGTTTGCATAAACAACAGTACAGTAGTGCGTTTTGCATAATTTTTGGCAAAAATTGTTTTCAGCAATTTCAGCGGAAATTTTAGAAATAAAAATAAAACTCCCAAAAGGCGCAATAAAGCATATTTGCTGAAAATGACAGGAATGGTCAGTGTTCTGAAAAAAGCTGAGCCTTCTCCATATCGAACCGGTTCCAAATGCGAATTTTCACTGGTTTGCAATATGGAGCCAATGGCAATGCCTTTAGAAAAATCTTTGAAATTTTTATTGGTTGAAGTCACCAACATCAACGATTCATTGTTGGTTCTTATGGAGCAGCCAACCATTTCAGATAAATTGGGCAACGATTTATTTTTCAGTTTTAAAAGCAACGGAACTGTGCCAACTACGCCACCCGAAAAAATAACGCCTTTTGCGTTAATACTGCCTTTTTCCTTTTTTCCAATGCTTGAAATAAAGTCAATTTTATAGCCATCAGTTCCATTTTTGGATCCTAAAACGGTCACATCCATCACTTCTTTTTCAGCCAAAATTTCAGCGTCCAATTGTTGCGCCAAATACAAATAATTCTTGTCCAAGGTGTTTTTTGCATTGTACCGGCAACCCGTCATACAACCGCCACAAAAAACGCAACCGGTTCTGTCCGGACCCTTTCCGCCAAAATAAGGATCATCCACAGTTCTTCCGGCTTCACCAAAATAAACCGCCACATTTGTCGCTTCAAAAGATGTCTCTTTTTCAATATCTTTTGCCAATTTCCGCAAGGTTTCATCGGCTTCAAAAAAAGAAGGATTTATTGCGGATCCCAGCATTTTATAAGCCATTTCATAATGCAGTTTAAGCGCTTCTTCCCAATTGTTTAGGTTGGCCCAACTTCCCGAAGTGAAAAAATTTGTTTTTGGAATTGGCAGTGTATTGGCATAAGTCAGCGAACCGCCGCCAACGCCAACGCCTGATAAAACGGTCACGTGGTTTAAAAAAGTCATTTTAAAAAAACCAAACAATTTCATATTTGGCTGCCACAACCACTTTCTTAGATTCCAATTGGTTTTTGGAAAATCTTTGCCGGTAAACCACTTTCCTTTTTCAATCACCAAAACTTTGTAACCTTTTTCGGAAAGTCGCAAAGCGCTCACCGAACCTCCAAATCCGCTGCCGATAATCACATAATCAAAATCAAGTTGTGACATTTATCTTTGTTTTGAAAATTAAATATGCTGAAAAAATTTCCAGCTTCCATCTGCCATATTTGTATAATCGAGATAATTTCATAAACGAATATACATAATTATCTCAATTCTAATGATGGTTTTGCCAATTTGTCACCTTTCGCACTTTGGTATTTTTTTTGACTATTACAGAACGTTAATAATAAATCAAAAAATAAAGATATGGCAAAAGGAAATATTAAAGTAACGGCTGAAAATATTTTTCCCATTATTAAAAAATTCTTGTATTCTGATCACGAAATATTTTTGCGTGAATTGATTTCTAATGCAACGGATGCTACCCTAAAATTAAAACATTTATCCACACTCGGAGAAATTAAGGGCGATATTGGAAATCCAATTATCGAAATAAAAGTTGACAAAGAGAAAAAAGAAATCAGAATTATCGATCAAGGTGTTGGTATGACGGGCGATGAAGTTAAAAAGTACATCAACCAAATCGCATTTTCAGGCGCCGAAGAATTTGTTGAAAAATACAAAGACAAAGTGGAGGATACCGGTATTATCGGTCACTTCGGGTTGGGCTTCTATTCTTCTTTTATGGTTGCCGAAAAAGTGGAAATTTTCACAAAATCATTTCAGGAAGACGCAAAAGCAGTTCGATGGGAATGCGACGGAAGTCCGCAATATATCTTGGAAGATGTTGAAAGAACCGAGCGCGGAACTGAAATTGTATTGCATATTGCCGAGGATTCAACAGAGTTTTTGGAAGAAAACAGAATTACGCAACTTTTAAACAAGTACAACAAGTTTATGCCAATTCCAATTAAATTTGGAACGCGTGAAGAAACGTTGCCTTTGGCTGAAGATGCGCCAGAAGACACAAAACCGGAAAAAATTACGGTGGACAATATCGTAAACAACCCGAATCC
>DPCK01000101.1 GCA_003516285.1 Lutibacter sp.
CGGGATTCGAAGCCGTTGGCGGTGTTACATCAAGTGTCGTAAAAGACTTTTCTAATCCATAAACAATTGGATCAGACCCATTATTTGCATAAGCCTGCACGTAATATGTTGTACACTCATTTAAACCAGAAATATCAGTTGAAAAAGTTCCAATAGCTGCAGGTAAAGAGGCTGATATTTTAACACCAGAACTGGCTGGATTTACAGTTGTACTCCAGTAAAATCCGTATTCTACAATAACTGGACTACCCAAATCAGTAATTTCCCCAGTTAAAGTTGCAGTTGTGCCTGAAAAAATTGTAACAGGATTTGTAACAACTGTAGGTGCTGCAACAACCTCCCCCTTCAAAAGCACTACCTCCAATTTTTGAAACACTTTCTTAAACCCGGCTTCCGCGGTTGAGGTATCGGCCCATAAATAATTTACAAAGGATACATTGCCGGAAAAAGTGATATTTTCTCCATATATATTGGCGGTATTGTTAACGCCCTTAACAACAGCTTTTGTTTTTAAAAGCGAAAATGATGAATTTGTGGTGGCTGCGGTATTGGCATAACTAGAAATTGCACCCAAAAAAAACAGGGTGAAAATATAATGCCGAATTTTCAGTTTAAGTAATTTTTTAACCATAGCAAAACTGTTAAAAAAGCAATTTAAAAATCCCGAACAAGTTTTAAATGCGTTTGGTTCTTTTTATAAATTTACAATAAAATTACGATTAACAAAAATTAAAACGCTAATCCTTAAATGCTTCTACACAAACATAACTAATTATTATGTTAAAATATGATAAAAATCATATATTTATTGACACAAACAGTAAGATACAGCAACAAAAAAATTGTGTTAAAAGCTGCATTTTAATTGCTAAAACGTGCCGTTTGTTGGTAAATGCTTCATATTATGGGGATTGGGAAGTTAAAATTACAAAATATTTTTTAAATAAAATCACGTTTTATCAAAAAAATTATTCTTAAACGGCTTGTTTTGATGAATTTAATTGTTGAAGATTTTTTTCTTTGCCATTATTTATGAGTTGGTAAATGGCGGAAATCGGCTTTAAATAGGCAATTATTTAATAGTTGGTAGTTGCTTTATAATCAGCAATTTAAATTTTTCGAGGAAATTTTTCGCAATTGCATAAAAATTGGCTTAAAATTCACTTTTATACACAGATAATTAATTAATCGTTGAGACGCTCCATTTCATAAATTAGGTTGGTTACAATTGCGAAGTAAAAAGTTACCGTATGCTTTTAATAAAGTGTCAGTATATTTTTAGTAAAGTGTCAGTATACTTTTAGTAAAGTGTCAGTATACTTTTAGTAAAGTGTCAGTATACTTTTGGTAAAGTGTCAGCATACTTTTGGTAAAGTGTCAGCATACTTTTGGTAAAGTGTCAGCATACTTTTTTTGATTATAATTAGCGTTTGATTATCAACGTATTAGAAACAAATCTTCAGCAGTATTTTTTGCACTTATTGACGTAAAAAACAGGCAAGATTTTGGCTATTTTATTATAGCCTTGAGGCAGAAGAAGCTGAAATATCGTTTCAGAATCATGATTTGAATACCTTTCTATCCGTTTGCAAAAATACTTAATTATTAAACACGAATTGCATTAAATTAATAAAAAAACTGTTAAAAAATTATGACTTTTCAACAATGAAATGTTATTAACTAATTATAATTTAACTCCTTAATTATTTAAATACTCTCTAAATTTGCCTTACATACATAGTGTATGATTTTTATTTATTAATTTTTAATACCGTTAAAAAAATGAGTATTACTTTCAAAACTGTGCAGCGCATAAATCCGCAAGATATCGCTGCACCAAAAAAGTTCTATGCAAAGGCCGAACAGACCAGCATTACGGACTTAAGTGAACTGGCAGAATTGGTTGCCTTAAATTCTTCAATGAGCAAACCCGACTGCTATGCAGTGTTAATGGGACTCGAAACGTTTGTGATTCGCGAACTGGAACGTGGCAGGAATGTGCGTTTGGGTGAACTTGGCACTTACAAAATCAGTTTGAGTGCTGAAGGGAAAGTTACCGATGAAGAGGTAAACTTCTCTTCCATTAAAAGGGCACGCATAAATTTTACGCCCGGACAGGGATTAAAAAATATGCTGGCAAATTTGAAGTACAAAAAAGCCCAAAATCAATCCGCATAGATTTTGAGCCTTTGTTGGTTAAAAACTCTGAGAACGAAAGTTCTTGGAGTTTTTTTTATTTATTAATTTACTCAAAAGTAAGATATCGTGATAACTCTTTAAAATTTTTAGAGAAAATTTTTAGCAATTGTTTATACTTTCTGCCACACCACCCACTAAGACTAGGCTCTTTTTTTACTGTTGAAAACTATTTCTTAATTTTTTCCACAATGTTTAACGGAATTTCAACCTTAGGCGCTCTTTTTGGCAGACCGGTTTTTTGCACACCAAACCCTCCCTTACTAAAAACCGGTCAACACCAATCAGGAAAATTCAGTTTGCAACAAAAACTTTGAGCTTTTTACTTTGAATCAGTCGGAGACTGGAAGTCACTTCCTCAAAGTCAGGAGACTTTGCGGAGCAGTGTTATTCTTTTTTCAGCTTTTAACTTTCAACTTTCAGCCTGCCTTCAGGCAGATTATCTGCGATGATCCTGAGAAAAGTCCGTTTTGAAAATCAACAAAAGAAAACGTCGCTTTCCAAAAAAATAAAGCAAGCTTTGTTTATTATTCTGTTCTTAATTAACTTCCGACTTCGGTCTTCGGTCTTCCAACTTTTTACTTGCTAAGCAAAGCTCGGTAAGGATTATCTACGATGATCCTGACTAAAGTCCGTTTTGAAAATCAACAAAAGAAAACACCGCTCACCAAAAAAACAAAATAAATTTTGTTTTTTTGGTTGCTTTGTTTTTAACTTTTTGTTGATTTATCCGTGACTCCACCAGGATTCGAACCTGGATCTAAAGTTTAGGAAACTTTTATTCTATCCCTTGAACTATGGAGCCTAAAAATAATTTATTATTGTTTACCAAAAAGGGCAGTCAATTGTTTTCTGCTTAAAGAAGTGCTTTTTCCCACTGTATTGCTAACAATATTATTGTGATTGATATTTAATAGGACCTCTCCTTTTATCTTTTTATATTCAAATTTCACCACGGTATCCTGGTCTGTTTGAACAATGATTTGGTGGTTATCTGCGTTCTCAAAACCATCCATAATAATGTTAAACAAGGTTTCTTCATTCGGAAAATTAAATGATTTTTCCTCGTGTTTTACACCGGAATTTATATCAGAATACACCCAAGAAAATAGATTTTCCATTTTTAAGAGCTTTACTGAATGTTTTCCATTTTTAATATGCCCAATTTCCTGTCCGAAAATTGAAGCAGCTATTAAAACGAAAAACAGTGTCATTTTTATTTTCATTACAGCGCTTATAAATAAGAGGCCAAATATAGACAAAAAAACGAGAAATCATTAAGTTGCACCCGTATTTCAAAGCTTACACGTTATTATCCGCATCAATAACATTTAGGTATTATGTCCTATATATTTGAATTTCGACGTCGAAATTTTGTGGAATTCACCTTCAACCTTTACAAAAAATCAAGATAATAGGATGAAACGAGCCATAACAAATTTNNTGTACCAATAAAAAATAAATAATAATCAGATGAAATATTGGCCTGATCCTGAAAAGGAATTTGAAAATTTAGACTACCGTCAAAAAAACAGTCAATAAAATTTTAAATAGTATATTTACCGCCATTAAAACCTGAAAATATGCCAAACCAAACATTGTGGGGCCACCCAAAAGGACTTTATATCTTATTCTTTACCGAAATGTGGGAACGTTTTTCATACTATGGAATGCGCGCCATCTTTATTCTTTACTTAACCGCAAAAACTACGGAAGCGAATGCCGGATTGGGTTGGGACAAAGTTTCAGCGTTGGAATTGTATGGATGGTACACGATGATGGTTTATGTGATGTCGGTTCCCGGTGGTTTGCTGGCCGACCGATGGTTGGGACAGAAAAAAGCAGTGATGCTCGGCGGTTTATTGTTGTGTATAGGCCATTTTATATTGGCTTTTGATGAAATTTGGGCATTTTACACCGGAATTGTTTTTATTATTTTAGGGGTTGGCGCTTTAAAACCAAACATTTCTTCAATGGTTGGCGGCTTATATCAAAAAGGTGATTTAAAAAGAGACTCCGCTTTTACCATATTTTACATCGGTATTAATATTGGCGCATTTGCCGCGCCTTTACTGGTTGGTTATGTAGGTGAAGTCATCAATTGGCATTATGGTTTTGGGTTGGCCGGAATTGGGATGGCTTTGGGACAAATAGTGTATGTTTGGGGACAAAAATATTTGACCACCGTAGGGAATTTTGTGCCAGTTCAAAGAGATAGTGGCACAAATAAAAAAGTTCCGCTGACTGCTGTGGAAAAAGACAGAATGATTGTATTGATTTTATCTTTTATTATTGTGATTGTTTTTTGGGGCGCTTATGAACAAGCCGGCGGATTGATGAATTTATACGCGCGAGACAAAATTGACAGGGTGATGTTTGGTTTTGAAGTCCCTGCAAGTTTTTTACAGGCCTTGCACGCATTTTATGTAATTTTATTGGGCGTGCCTGTGGCTTATTTTTGGACTAGATGGCGTAAAAAAGGAAGGGAAAGCTCTTCGCTTTTTAAGATGGGAATTGGAACCATCATCACAGGTTTTGGCTTTTTATTGTTAGCCGGAGCGGCGATTGAAACCGCTTCTTCTTTAGATGGAAAAGCTTCTGTTTACTGGATGTTTGGCGCTTACTTGTTACACGTTGTCGGTGAATTGAGCATTTCGCCGGTTGCCTTGTCGTTTATCACCAAATTGGCGCCTTTAAAATACGCTTCGTTAATGATGGGCGCTTACTTTATGGTTTCAGGTGTGGGAAATAAAGTGGCGGGCTACGTGGGTGAAGCAGCGCAAAGTGCCGGTGAATTAACCATTTTTATGGGCGTGTTGATCTTTTGTGTTTCCTTCGGATTGCTGTTGGTGCTGTTTGTTAAAAAATTGAAAAAACTAACCCACGGTGCCGATGATATTGATCCCAAAGTGGTGATTGTTGAAGCAGACTAAGTTTTTTTGATACTTAAAGCACCTGACGGACATTTTGCCACAGTTTCCAATATTTCTGCGGATGTGGCGTCGTTCATTTTTATCCAAGGTCGTTCTTTAGGTTGAAATACTTTTGGAAGATTGCTGAAACAAATGCCAGAATGAATACATTTGGCCGATTGCCACACAACGGTAATTTCACCGTTGGAATACTCCTTTCTTAAATTATTCTTGTCCATAATTTTGAAATTTATAAAACGTTTTTAAATTTGGTTTCTTACTGAGTTCCGCATTTTAACACCCAAAATCACTATCTAATTACACTTTAATAACTATATATCAATAA
>DPCK01000146.1 GCA_003516285.1 Lutibacter sp.
AAAAAATGAAAAACAACTAAAAAATTTTGTCTAATTTTATAATCAGAAATCAACATCAAAATAACTGTCCAGTTTAGTCCGGAATAGGGTGTACACTTTCACCGGAATAAGCAATAAGGTTCGGAAACCTCCGCAACATTTCCTATATAGTCTTTTCCCCTTAACCGCCTAACCGTATAAGCATCCAATTCTTCATCCGGATATTCCCTTATCAATTCCTGAAGGGATTTAACATCCAAATCATCTTCAATTGGGTTGAGCCATTGGTCTTCCAATTCCTGCGGCAAGATGACCGGCATTCGTGGCCCTTCCAATTTTGGGTTGTTATGGATTTTGGACAGCATTTTATTTCCATTGGTAGTCACAATCGAAAAAGTGTTGAGGGTCTCCCCTGTTGCCTCATCGGTCCATTCGCTCCAAAGCCCGGCCAAAGGCATCGGTTGGTCGTTTTTTTGATGAATATAAAACGGAAAGGTTTTATCCTCAAAATGGTGGTGCTCATAAAAACCGTTGACATAGATAATGCATCGGTTGTGTTTGGCCGATTCTCGGAAGGAAGGTTTTTCAAAAATGGTTTCCCCTCTTGCATTCAAGGTTTTATTCCATAACTCTTTTAGCTGCTCTTTGTCTTTAACCCAATGCGGAACTAATCCCCAAGTCGAAACTTCAGGAATCCAGGGAGAACGATCGGTATAAATCAGCAATTTTGGGTGATTGAAACCGGTGGTGTGATAAATAGGCAAATCAGTAAAAGGAACTAACTTTTCCTTGATTTCATTTATTGCCTGTAAATCACCTTTCCGTTTAGCACGGCTTAATTGCGCTTCCAGATTTGTTTTGATGTCGTAGCACATGGTAAAAATGTTAATGCTATTAAATATAATAAATTAAGCTGAGTTATTTTATGATTGATTTAGATTTTGGAATTAAATTACCTGCTAAACATTCTGTTTAGTTGAGACCATTCTGTTGGAAACGGATTAAAAAGAGGGCAAAGGCAAAAAATAAGTGCTTTTTTTAAAGCTCTTATTGCGCGGAATTGGAAGATGTATGCAGTGGAGTGAAACGGAATGGAATACTGCTGGAGATGTTGGGTAATTTAGAATAATCTGCATATTTGAAGTATCGTTTTATGATGGATGCAAAATATATTTAAAATTCTCCAAGAAGAAAAATTTTACATTGTCATAATTTTAAAAACTTGTTAGAACTTTTGGATTATTTTTGTGTTATAAAAATATTTTTCTTTTTTTTAATAAATTTAGTTTTTACCATTTAAAATTTTACATTTAGCGCATGCATCGGAATCAACATGATTTTTTAAACGAAACTATCCTAATCTCACAACTTAAAAAAGGAAATGAAGATGCATTTAAGTACCTCTACAAGTTGTATTATTCAGAGTTGTGCAATTATGCTTCAAACCTTTGTGGTAATAATGAATTAGCTAAGGATATTGTGCAACATATTATGATAAAGATTTGGAAGAAAGGTTCAAGTTTAAATGTTAACATTTCTTTAAAAAGCTATCTTTATAAATCCGTATTTAATCATTTTGTTGACACACAAAGAAGAATAGTAAAAGAAACAAAAAAAATAGATCGGTTAAAACAGGAAGCTTTATTAGAGTTTAGCGAAATGACGTCAGAAGAAATTGAGAATAGATATCGTTTTATTGATCAAGAAATTGAGAAGTTACCCAAACAATGTAAAGAAGTTTTTCTTTTAGGAAAAAAGGATGGTTTAAAATATAAAGAAATAGCTGATAAATTAAATATTTCTGTAAAAACAGTAGAAAGGCATATGTCTATAGCATTAAAAAAATTGCGAAAAAAACTTAATGATAGCTCAAACACTCTATACCTATTCTTAACTACATAAAATTCATAATTAATAAAGAAGTAAGCATATTTCTATCTTTAGTTAAAAAAAAACAAGAAGTTGATTGGGGGTATTTAATAAATTGTTCGTCTTATAATTAAATATGCAATTTAACTGTTAAAATGACAAAAACTTCAAATAAAAAAATTATTAGTAAATATTTGGATTCAGAGGCCTCTGAAGCTGAAGTAAAGCAATTGTTGAACTGGCTTGAAAAAGAAAAAAACCAAATAACTTTTAAGAATTATATAAAAGCAAAACTTCTTATAGATATTAAATTTAAATCCTTTAATTCTCAGGAAGCTGTCATTTTGTTCCTTGACCAGATTAGATTAATGAATAAGAATAGAAATAAAAATCGTTTTGGTCATTGGTTAAAATATGCAGCTGTATTTATCGCATTTATTGGTATAGGATATTTTTTTGTGAATCAAAATAGGACTTCAGATGCTATAAGAAAACAGTTAATAATATCCGAGGGTGATATAACACTTGAATTAGAAAATGGGGATTTAAAAATTATCAATTCTAAGGGAGAAGAAAAATTTATTAATAAAACAGGTAAAGTGATAGCGGAACAAAACGGAAATATATTGAATTATGAAAAAGAGAATAATTCCAAAGAGTTAGCTTACAATATATTAACCATTCCTAATGGGAAAAAATTTCAGATTGTTTTATCAGATGGAACAAAGGTCCATTTGAATGCAGGAAGTTCTTTTAAATACCCAGAAAAATTTTTAAACAGCAGGAATAGACAGGTTTATTTATTAGAAGGAGAAGCTTATTTTGAAGTTATGAAAGATGCAGAACATCCATTTATTGTAAATACCGATAATGTTAATGTAAGGGTTTTAGGCACAGAATTTAACATCTCCTCCTACCCTGAAGACACATCAATAAATACGGTGCTTATTGAAGGGGCAGTGAGTATATTTAGTAATGATAAAATATATGATAAGGCAACTTCTCTAGAATTGAAACCCGGATTTAAGGCTTCCTGGAATAAGACCAACAACAATGTTGCTGTAAAGGAGGTTGATACAGATATTTACACCAGTTGGAAAAACGGAAAACTCATTTTTAAAAATATACAATTTAATAACATCATTAAAAAACTTGAAAGACATTATAATGTTACCATCATAAATAACAACTCCAAATTAGGTAAAAAAAATTATGATGCAACATTTGATGTAGAGACAATAGAGGAAGTATTAAGCTCTTTTAATAAAAATTATGAATTTGAGTACACAATAAAGAACAATAAAATAATTATTAACTAACCTAAATTATAAAAATATATGAATTGAAACTTAACCAATAACTCAATTCACTTTATAAAAATAAAAAACCGGAAGATGCTAGAACACCTTCCGATTATAATAGAGTGAATTAACCATTATTAATTAATCACTAATCAAACACAAAAGTATGAAAAATCTTATTAAGAATAGGATGATGCCCTTATTCTGCTTAAATTTTAATTTAAAAATGAAATTAACCACATTTTTACTTATTATTTCCATATTCAAAATTGAGGCAAGCAATTATGCTCAAAATACAAAAATAACATTGAATCTTAATAATGTCACTATTGAAAAGGTGCTAAAAGAAATTGAAATGAAAACAGAGTTTAAATTTCTTTTTAGTAAAGATGATATCAATGTAAATAAACTTGTTTCAGTCAGTGCAAGAAATGAAAAAGTTAAAGATATTTTGAATAAAATATTTTTGGAAATGCCTGTTTCATTTGAGTTATTGAATAAACAAATTATCATAAAAAATACATCTAAAGATAACGAAGAAAATCCTATCAATTCATTAATTGACCAACAAAAAGAAATTAAAGGCTTGGTAACTGACAGTAATGGCACGCCGCTTCCTGGTGTAAGTATTATTGTTGTGGGAACTAGTAGAGGAACGTCAACAGATTTTGATGGAAACTATAGTATCAAAGCTGAGGAAGGGGAGGTGCTGCAATTTAGCTTTATTGGTATGAAAATAGTTAAACAAACTGTAAGCACTTCAAACAACATCAATATTGTAATGCAAGAGGATGCTCAAGGCTTAGATGAAGTAGTGGTAACCGCTTTTGGAATTCAGCGCAAAAAAAATATTTTGCCTTATGCTGCCCAGCAGATAGATGGGGAAGACGTGAATAAAACGAAAGGTGGCAACGTAGCTTCTGGTCTATCTGGTAAAATTTCGGGTGTGCAAATTACGCAAGGAAATGCAATTGGCGGGTCAGTGAATGTCGTTATTCGAGGCGCAAAATCATTAACTGGAAATAATCAGGCATTATTCGTAGTTGACGGAGTGCCTGTAGATAATTCAAATACGAATACCAGTACGCAACAAACAGGAGGCGGTGGTTACGATTATGGAAATGCCGCTGCAGATATCAATCCAAATGATATTGAATCAATTAATGTGTTAAAAGGAGCAGCCGCAAGCGCCTTATATGGTTCGAGAGCTGCAAATGGCGTTGTTATGATTACTACCAAAAAAGGAAAAAAAGGACTTAATATTTCCGTGAATTCTGCTTTAATTATTGGTCAAATTGATAAGTCGACTTTTGTTAAATACCAACAGGATTACGGCGCGGGTCGTTCCGACCCATACGGAAGAGATGGTTTCCTGCTTTTTGATGTTAACGGGGATACAGAAGATGATCTGGTAGTACCAACATTTGCCCCAAGATCCTGGGGACCAAATTACGATCCTAATCTTATGGTTTATGATTGGGAATCTTTCGATCCAAGTTCTCCAAATTACCTTCAACCTAAACCCTGGACCGCTCCAAAAAACGGGCCGGAAACTTTTTATGAAACTTCAATATCCAGTAATCATAGTATACTAATTGATGGTTTGATTGAAGATAAAGGTTCTGTTAAATTCGGATATACAAGAAATGATGAGAGGGGAACAGTACCAAATAGCAGGGTCTTAAAAAACAACTTCAGTCTGAATGGCAGTTATAATCTTTTGAGTAATCTTACTTTAGGGGCAATGGGAAATTACTCTCAAATAGATGGAAAAGGCAGGTATGGAACGGGTTATGACAGTGGCAGAAATGTTAATAGCACTTTCCGACATTTTAATCAAACAAATGTTGATAACCAAGAACAAAAGGATGCTTATTTTAGAACGCGAAGAAACATTACTTGGAACTGGGCTGATCCTACCACACCAGATGGTATAAGGCCTGCATTTTCCAATAACACTTACTGGACCATTTACGAAAACTTTGAGAATGACACAAGAAATAGAATAATTGGGAACATGTTTTTAAACTATAAAATTACTGATTGGTTGGAACTTCTTGGGCGAATATCTGTTGATAGTTATAATGAATTTCAACAGCAACGAGTGGCAGTAGGAAGTTCAGGTATTCCTTCATATTCCCGTTTTGACAGAAGTTATAATGAAACAAATTATGATTTTCTTGCTACGGTAAACAAAAAACTTTCAGAAGACTTTAATCTTAATGCACTTGCTGGAATTAACTTAAGAAGAAATACAGTCACTTCTGTTTTTTCTTCTACATCAGGAGGATTAGTAGTTCCTAAATTATATTCTATTTCTAATTCTGTTGGAACTGTTCCTGCACCAATAGAAAGTTATCAACCAAAGGCAGTAGATGGATATTTTGGAGGAGTTACACTTACCTTTCGTGACTTTTTAACTTTGGATGGTACTATACGACGGGATATATCTTCGACCTTGCCATCTGATGAAAATGCTTACAATTATTACGCTTTGTCTGGTAGCTGGCTTTTTTCACATCATTTAGAAGCCATGAAATGGTTTTCATCTGGTAAAATAAGAGCAAATTATGCTACTGTGGGTAATGATGCGCCTTGGGGCAGCCTTGGGGACGTATATGACAAACCCAATCCTTTTGGGAGCGGCTTATTATTTTCTTTACCCGATATTAAAAACAACAGTAATTTAAAACCAGAGATGACTAAAAGTAGGGAAATAGGATTAGAAATGGCATTTTTTAATAATCGCCTTGGGTTTGATGCTTCTTACTACCATACAAATACTGTTGATCAAATTATACCAGTAGCGGTATCTTTAAGTACAGGATATTCAAGTAAATTCATCAATGCAGGTGATATAGAAAACAAAGGTGTCGAATTATCATTATTTGGCACACCTGTTCGGAACCAAGATTTTTCCTGGAATGTAAATGTTAATTTTTCCCGAAATAGAAATAAGGTGCTTTCATTGTATGAAAATAGCACCAATTTAAGACTTGCTTCATTTCAAGGTGGCGTAAGTTTAAATGCCACTGTTGGTAGACCTTATGGAGAACTCCAAAGTGCTACTTATGAATATTTAAATGGAGAAAGGTTAGTCAAAGGAAATGGGTTATGGCAATTATCTTCTACTACTTCCAATATCATAGGAAATATAAATCCGGATTGGATTGGAGGAATAAATAATACCTTTAAATATAAAGGTATTACTTTAAGTTTCTTAATTGATGTGCGTAAAGGAGGAGATTTATTTTCATTAGATATGTATTATGGAAGTGCTGCAGGACTTTATCCTAGAACTGTCGGCCTAAACGAACTGGGAAACCCCGTTCGCGACGCGGTTGAAAATGGAGGAGGGGTAATATTACCTGGTGTTACAGCAGATGGTAACCCTAATACTAAAAGAGTTACTATTACATCTAATAATAGCTTTTATGAACCTCAATCAGAGTTTGTTTATGACGCCAGTTATGTAAAGCTAAGAGAATTGTCCCTTTCATATTCACTGCCAAAAAAAATGATATCTAAATACTTTAAAGACATTGAGTTGTCTCTTATTGGAAGGAATCTTTGGATTATCCATAAAAATGTTCCTTATGCAGATCCTGAAGAGAACCTATCGTCTGGTAACATTCAAGGGTATCAAAGTGGATCATATCCAACCACCAGAACAATTGGCCTTAATGTTAAATTAAAAATATAAACTCAACGTGATGAAAAAAATATTTATTTTAATTATTTCTATTATCCTTCTATTCTCAGGTTGTACCAAGGATATAACAGACTATAACGAGGAAACAAAGAGAGCTGCTGTTGTTCCGCAAGGCCCTTTATTTACCAATGCAGTTAAAAATTTATCTGATGGTTTGGCTTCAGCTAGTGTAAATACGAACATTTTTAGACATATCGTGAAGCATTGGGGACAGGCAGTTATTCAAGAAGAGGCTCAGTATGATTATTTTACAAGGGCAATTCATGAAAACTGGTGGAGTAGAATGTACAAAGATGTTTTAAATGATTTAAAAGAATCCGCTTTAATTATTTCAAAGGATGAGACCTTAAGCCCTGCCAAAAAAGCCAACCAATTGGCGATGGTGGATATAATGCAAGTTTATACTTATGATATATTGGTGAAAACATTCGGAGATATTCCTTATTCAGAGGCGTTAGATAATAATAATCTTTTTCCAGTTTATGATGATGCACAAACAATTTATGATGATTTGTTGAGGAGACTTGATGAAGACATCGTTAGTTTAAGCGCTAATGGGGGTGGTTTTTCATCTTCTGAAGATATCATTTACCATGGAAATGCTTCAAAATGGATAGCGTTTTCTAATTCATTAAAATTAAGAATGGTTATGACCATTGCAGATATTGATAATAACATTGCTAAAACTGCTTTTGAACAATCAAATACAAATGCAATTATTTCTGAAGATGATACTGCGTTTATTCAATACTACAATTCACCACCAAATAACAATCCATTATATAATGAATTAGTTTTGGCAAATAGAACTGATTACATTGCCGCAAAGGATTTAATAGATGTACTAATTGAGTTAGGTGACCCGCGTTTACCTGATTATTTTGGTTTGAATAATGAAGGAGAATATGTAGGAGGGGTAGTAGGCCGTGCAAGTAATTATCCAGGGATGTCAAAACCTAGTGCAAAGATTGCGGCTCCAGACGCTCCGAATGTGTTTCTTGATATAGTTGAAGTTGAATTTCTAAGGGCAGAAGCAAAAGAACGAGGCTATAATATTCCTGGCACCGCTGAAGAACATTACAATAATGCCATAAAGTATTCCATTTTGGCTTGGGGAGGATCTGATGCAGAAGCTGAGATTTATTTAAATCAACCTAAAGTGGCATATGCTACAGCATTGGGGGATTGGAAACAAAAAATTGGTTTTCAAAAATGGATAGCTTTATATAACCGTCCCTTTGAAGCCTGGACAGAAATGAGAAGATTGGATCATCCACAATTACCATTGGCAGAAAATGCAATCTCAGGTTTTCCAAACAGACTGAGATATCCTGGAAATGAACAACAGTTGAATAATGCAAATTATACCAATGCAGCGTCTAACATAGGTGGAGACGAGACAGAAACAAAGTTATTCTGGGATATTTTTTAAATTAATTTTCAATAAGAAAAGAATTTTATATGAAAAAAGGACTTTTTATCCTGCTTGTCTTCCTGAGCACATCCCCTTATGCTCAGGATAGACTTACGGGAAGGAATTTTGCAACAAGATCAGAGGTAATTGGCAAAAATGGAATGGTAGCTTCTAGCCAACCACTTGCTACCCAAATTGGTTTGGATATTTTAAAAAAAGGGGGAACTGCTGTAGATGCTGCAATCGCAGTAAATGCAGCCTTGGGATTAATGGAACCCACCGGCAGTGGTATTGGAGGAGATCTTTTTGCAATTGTTTGGGATTCAAAAACCAAAAAATTATATGGATTAAATGCAAGTGGGAGATCACCTAAATCTTTGACTTTGAAATATTTTAAAGATAATAACATAGAAAAAATTCCCGCAACGGGTCCCCTTCCGGTATCAGTACCAGGTTGCGTTGATGGTTGGTTTGAACTGCATAACAAATTCGGAAAATTATCCATGGATGAAATTCTTTCCCCTACTATAAAGTACGCGGAAGCGGGTTTTCCTGTTACTGAACTTATTGCCTATTATTTAGAAGGTTCCGTTCCAAGATATATGAAGCAATTCCCAAACGTTAAAGAAACTTACACGGATAATGGAAAAGTGCCTGTAAAGGGCGACATATTTAAAAATCCATTTTTAGCAGAAACCTACAGAAAAATTGCCAAAGAAGGCCGCGATGTGTTTTATAAGGGAGATATCGCGAAAATTATCTCAAACTTTATTAAGGAACAGGGTGGTTTTCTTAGCTATGAAGATTTAGCCAACCACCATTCTGAATGGGTAGAACCGGTTTCAACCAATTATAGAGGTTATGATGTATGGGAACTTCCACCTAATGGGCAGGGACTTGCGGCATTACAAATGCTCAATATAATTGAAGGCTTTGATTTTAGTGATATTCCATTTGGCAGTGCAAAGCATTTGCATATTGTTAACGAAGCCAAAAAATTAGTTTTTGAAGACAGAGCCAAATACTATGCGGATATGAATTTTGTGAAAGTTCCTGTACAACAACTGCTTTCAAAGGAATATGCCGATAGAAGAAGAGAATTGATAAATCCAGATAAAGCTGGAATTTATCAGGCCGGGAAAGTAAATCATGCAGGAACAGTATACATGACTGTGGCCGATAAAGATGGTAATATGGTCTCTTTGATACAAAGTAATTATAGAGGGATGGGTTCAGGAATGGTTCCTCCAAAATTAGGCTTTATGTTACAAGACAGAGGGGAATTATTTGATTTGGAGGAAGGAAAACCAAATTCATATGCACCAGAAAAACGCCCCTTTCATACTATTATACCTGCTTTTGTTACCAAAGAAGGAAAACCTTATATGAGTTTTGGAGTAATGGGTGGAGATTTTCAACCACAAGGACACGTACAAATCTTAATGAATCTTATCGACTTTGGTATGAATTTACAAGAAGCAGGGGACGCACCGAGATATGAACATATAGGATCATCTACTGTAACTGGTGAACTTGTATTAGGGAAGGGTGAAATATTAATTGAAAGCGGTTTTGATTTTGAAGAGGTAAGAAAGTTAATGGACATGGGTCATAAAGTTGGATTTGGGGGTTATTATGGGGGTTATCAGGCTATCATGTATGATGCTGAAAAGAAAGTGTATTTTGGAGCATCAGAATCAAGAAAAGATGGACAGGCTTCGGGATATTAATAAATAATTTAAAATATTAAAAAAATATGAGAAAAATATATATGTTTTTAATCTTCCTCATTCTGTTTGTTAATGGAATGATTAGTCAAAATTATCCAACTCCTTTAGAAGGAGATTATGTAATTGAAAATTTCAAATTTGAAAGTGGAGAAAAATTAAAGGATTTAAACCTTCATTATATTACCCTTGGAAAAATTACTAAAGGTAAAGATGGTAAAGTTAATAATGCAGTTTTAATAAAACATGGAACAACGGGAAGTGGAAAAGGTTTTTTAAGTCCCAAATTCGCAGGTAATTTATTTGGTCCCGGGCAATTATTAGATGCAAATAAGTATTTTATAATTTTGACAGATGATATTGGTCATGGAAATTCCAGCAAGCCCAGTGATGGATTATTGATGGATTTTCCAAAATACACTTATGACGATATGGTTCACGCAAATTATAAATTATTAACTGAGCACTTGAATATAGACCATCTAAGATTGGTAATGGGCACCTCCATGGGGGGAATGCAATCATGGGTATGGGGATATACTTATCCTGATTTTATGGATGCAATTATGCCTTTAGCCAGTTTACCGGTCGAAATAGCAGGAAGAAACAGGATGCAAAGGGCATTAATTGTTAGACTTATTAAAATGGATCCTGAATGGAAAAACGGTAGATATAGTGAACAACCAAAAGTAGGCCTGTCTGGAGCAATTGGGCAGCTAATGTTTATGGTGAGCAGCCCACTTCAATGGCAAAAATCAACTCCAACAAGAGAAGAAGCTGAAGAAATGTTGGATAAACTTGTAGATAGGTATTTATCTATATTGGATGCCAATGATATGATGTATGCATTTGAGTCATCAAGATTTTATAATCCAGCTACTCACCTTTCAAAAATAAAAGCACCTTTGGTTGCTATTAATTCAGCTGATGATCAGGTAAATCCTCCCGAATTGGGTTTGATGGAGAAAGAAATTAAGAAGGTAGAAAAAGGAACGTACATTCTGCTGCCAATAACAGATGAAACTAGTGGACATGGAACCCACTCGAACCCAACTATATGGGGAAAATATTTAGCTGATTTATTGATGATTTCCAATTAATGTGCATAACCTAATTATTAATTTTTTGAAAAGTTAGAATTTCAAGTTTTTATTTATATGTTAATAGTTAAAATTTGAATTACTATTCGGCTTGAGCTTCGCTTGAGCCGTTTTTCATGGCTTTAAATCATCTTTACACTAAATATTTTGGATTGATGACCAAAGAGCAAGGGAGGTTGAATTTATCTACGATGCAATTTCAACGATTTATGAATATTGTTCATCTTGAAGGTGTATTATTTGGTTTGCATAAAGCCAAAGAAACCAATAAAGATATGCAAGCCTATCATAAATATGATATTTTAATTTTTAAAGAGGAATTAAAACTTGCTGAATTAACGGGAAATTTCACTCCTGATTTGCTGTTGAAAGAAATGGCACAATTCTCGGATTGAGAACCTTAAATTAAATGGGTATTTAAATTTTGAGTTCTTCGTATTCATAAGGTTCTGAAACTTCTTCGACATTTCCGATATATTCTTTTCCCCTTAATCTTCTGACCGTGTAAGCATCCAGTTCTTCGTCCGGGTATTCTCTTATTAATTCCTGAATGGATTTAATATCCAATTCGTCTTCAATTGGGTTGAGCCATTGGTCTTCCAATTCCTGCGGCAATATGACCGGCATTCGTGGCCCTTCCAGTTTTGGGTTGTTGTGGATTTTTGCCAGCATTTCATTTCCTTTGGTGGTCACAATGGAAAAAGTATTTAGAATATCTCCAGTTTCTTCATCTGTCCATTCGCTCCAAAGTCCAGCCAATGGCAAAGGTTTGTCGTTTTTTTGGTGGATGTAGAACGGAAAGGTTTTATCACCAAGATGGTGGTGTTCATAAAATCCGTTGACATAGATGATACAGCGGTTGTGTTTGGCAGATTCCCGAAAGGAAGGTTTTTCAAAGATGGTTTCCCCTCTTGCATTCAAAGTTTTATTCCATAACTCTTTTAGCTGTTCTTTGTCCTTTACCCAATGAGGAACCAAGCCCCAAGTTGAAACTTCAGGAATCCAGGGGGAACGATCGGTATAAATTAGCAATTTTGGGTGGTTGAAACCGGTGGTGTGGTAAATTGGTAAATTTGTTAAAGGAACCAGTTTTTCCTTAATTTCTTTTATGGCCTGTAAGTCTCCTTTCCGATTGGCGCGGCTTAATTGCGCTTCCAGATTTGTTTTGATGTCGTAGCACATGGTAAAAATGTTAATGCTATTAAATATAACGAATTATCATAATAATAATTTTATGATTGAGATATTTTTTAATATTTATGTGGATATTTCGGATCAATTTGTGCCAGTGATATCGGTTTGAATTGTGCCACTTTTGTGGCGGTACTTACAAAATCATAACGTTTCGATTTGTGACAGGGAAAACAAATTGCCCTATAAGTGAATACCAAGTAATTTTTTATCTAAATCATACGTTTTGGTTTTCCACCTGCCATATCTTTTCTGTTTGGTGTGAGCTCCAAATATAACCAACATCAAATGTTAAATTGATTAAAATGGATGGCAGCTTGCTCCAGAATGACAGTTAAAAATGCTTATGAAAACACTTTAAATTTTGCGTTCTCAGGAATCAACTTATTCCGGAATATCCAATAATATATATACACGAGCGGGACACAGGTGTAATGACCCATACTGTAAAACAACACTAAACTAGACATTTTCATTATTGATGTAATTATTATAATGGCCAATTAGCGGTCAATTAGTGGCCAATTCGACCAATACTATTTCTACACAAACATTAATTGACCCTATTATGTCCCAATTATGACCCAATTGACCCCATTATGACCCCATTAATTCAGGAAATAATGTGCACCGGCACCAGCTATACAAAAGCTCATAATGAGACTGATACATTGCTTCACTTGGTGACTTTTAATTACTTTATTGTGCAAGTAATGTGCAATCAATATGCAATTTGTGCAATTAATATGCAATTAAAATAATTCATAGAATGAACCTGCACCTTTCATTTTACTTGCATTTAAAATTCCTAAAGACACTAAGTTATTTAGGTCGTTTGTTGCGGTATTTCTTGAACAATTGTTAAGCATTTGATACTTTTTATTCGTTAATCTATTATGTTCTTTCAAGAATTCCAATGCTTTTATCTGACGTTCGTTTAATCCTAGTTTTTTCAATTGCTCCAAGGCAAATTTTGTTTTGAATAATGTTACCAAAATTCCACCATCTCGAGATTCGATTGTTGGTTCCGGCAATTCCGCTTCTTTACAAGAGTTATAAATTTTTAGGGTTCCTCTGCCCCAAGAATCAATATAGCCTGCTTTGAAACAAACCTCTGCAATAACCGGGTTTTTTGGTCTGGATGAATGGTTTGTTTTTAAGGATTCAATCATTAACCCTTCAGGTAAATTTCCTTCATTCCAAATTGTAAATTTATTGTCGTAAACACGCATTTGAATGCTGCTTCCCATATAATTACGGTGTACCAACGCATTTAATAACATCTCACGGAGCGCAGCTACGGGATATTCTCCTTTTTCAATGCGTTGCATTCCTTCAAAATTAATTGGATGGATAAAAAATTTACGGTTTAATTGGTCCGGAACATTTTTTAACAGCTTTATTAAATTCCCTTCTTCAATTTCCTGAAATTTTAAATCGGCATCATCCGAACCGAAACGACCCATCTTCACCAGAATATTTGGATAAAATTTGTTTGGGTCTTTGCCAAATAAAATAATGGCAGCTCTTTTTAATTTCCCCTCTTTTGATAATCTTAATTTTTCCAGAATCTCTAATTTTGACAATCCCTCAACACTGGGCATTCTTCCGCTTTCTATAGCATCTGAAAGGAATATTTTAATGCTATTTTCATCTATGTCATCAACAAAGGCTCCTTCCTCTATCACATCATCCCAAGTTTTACCAGCTTTTTTAAGTAGGAATTCATTTAGCTCATTGCCGGTTAACTCCATCTTTGAACTACCGGAACGGTAATAATACCTGCCTCTTAGCGATACCGGAACGGAATATGGTTTTGTGATAATTTCAATAAAACGCAAGCCATTTTCTTCTTTTAAATTTACTTCACAAATAATCCCCAATAAATCTCTTATTTTGTTAGGTATCAGATCCATTAAAGCCTTAGCATTTTTTAGTCCAATTACCTCACCAACATCATTTTTACCAATAAAAATTGAACCGCCATTTGCATTGGCAAAACCACCTATCCACTTAAGATAATCATCGTGCCAAGTGCTTTTCCATTCTATGTTTTGATTTTCGCTCATTTGATTTATAATTTCGGCTTTAAATTTACGTTATTTTTCTCTGTAATATATTTAGTAACTATTTGAGACTGTAATCTACATTCTTAAATTGTTCACAATAATTTAATTTGTCACTTGAATAATTTCTACAAAGTTATCTAAACTACCGACTTTTACAATATCACCAACAGAACGCCCAAGTATTGATACCACTAAAATGAGTTGCTATTTCGGCGACCATTTCGGGGTATTTTATCGTAATGGATACATTGGGATATATTGGATCAAATTGCGCCAGTGATATCGGTTTGAATTGTGCCACTTTTGTGATACAAGCAAAATCAAAACGTTTCGATTTGTGCCAGTTATAACTCCTTTTCCTGTAAATGCATTCAAATTCGATGTTTTATTTGACACATACGTTTTGGTTTTCTGCCATATCTTTTCTGTTTGGTGTAAACAGCCAAATAAAACCAACATCAATATTAAATAGTTTAAAGGGGGTCAGTATGCTCCGGAATAATCAAAACAGATTACTTTAGGTAAACTTACCTTTAACGTTCTTTTATATTTTAGGGGGTCAGTATCCGCCGGAATGGCAGTTAAAAATGCTTATGAAAACACCTGAATTTTTAGTGTTCTCAGAGGGGGCAGGTTGCTCCGGAATATCCAATAATTATACGGACACGAGCGGGACGCTCGCGCCAGCTGGGGTTTTTATATGGTTTGTGCGACGTAAAAATCGGAGATTTTTCCGCTGAAGCAATATTATTATTGAATGTTTGCCAGTATGTACTAAATCCGATTTGAGTATAAATTATATACGGCTTAGGCATTGGTTTTTTATTCTTTTAGAACATCTCTGAATTTGTCGACAAATAATTTTGTAGGCAATTGATATGGAATCTCTCTATAAGTTATCGGTGTAATTTTTTCAGTCAAACGTTTGTTGACTAACACAAGTCCATATTGATAATCAGAGGTGTTTATTTTAAATTTAGTATTCAATTTCTTTAAATGGTTATCAAGAATTTCTTTAAATCTGTTGTCTTTTTCTTTTAAATAAGGTGACCATAAAATTAAAGTATCAATATCTATAACTGTTAAGCTCTTAATATTCGATAAATCATAATTATCACCCAATCTCTTTTTCAGATTTTCAAGATACCAGCTATTTAATCTGTAATTAATACCTAAAGTTTGAAAAATCCTATCGTGAACTAGAAGAATTGGATAAATTTTTAAGTTGTTTTTAGAATTTACATAAGGGTCAAATCTGAATTTCTTTTCCAGAATTTCTTCAGTTGTATTGATTAATTGACCAATACCGACTTTATGTTTTTCATCACCTAAAAACTTTGTTTTAAGGACTTGATTAATTTGTTCAATATCAGCAGAAGCTTTTATTGCTTTAGCAATTAGGACATCTTTATTTTCAAAAATGAAAACATTGTTATTTTGACGTAAATAATAATCAGGTTCTCCATCTAGTTCTTTTTCAGTTTCAAGTTTTTTAATAAAATATTGTTTGTTAAAAATGTCATCTAATATGTTTTTCATTAAGAAATTTTCTGAAAATTCCTTATTGAAAAAACTGAAAAAATTTCCATATTTTGATTTCAAAATGGAATCTGATTCATAAATTTCTTTTAGCTTGAACTTTGAACTACGATAGAATTTGTCAACTATATAGAAATAATTTATTATGGAATATGTATGTTTTTCGATTTGGTATAATGGATGAATTTTAATGTAAGTGAAATCTTCATCTGTTACTATATCATCAGATATCATTGAGGTAAGAAAAAGCTCGGATTTAGCATCATCTACTTTAAAAATGTAATTGTTACTTGTTTTTAATTCTAATAGTTTGCCAAAAAGATATTTCATTTCTTTAAAGAAATCCTCTTGATTTGCAGTATTAAAAGATTTTATCAAATGATTTTTTAGAGTACTAAATACTAGCTTTGAATTTAGAAATTCAAATAACTGTTCAACCTTAACTAAAGTTGTATAAATTAATTTTAGAAACTCTAAATCATCATTTTCGAAAATTGCTAAATCAGATATGGGAAAGTTAAATATAATACTGAAATCCACGAGTTTTTCAAAGTTCGAATCTGAAGTGTTACCTAATTCTTGATTTTTGTTAAGCTCCCTGTTTACAACTAAAAAGGCTTTGAATAAATTTATTTCGTCATCATCGATTGAAGAATTTTTATTTTCTTCTAAAAGTTTCTTTTTATTTGATAAAATTAATTCAGCTAGCTTTAAACTTGCCTGTCTTGAAACAGTTTCGGGTTTATTTTTGACAATATTTATTTTGCTGTAATTAACTACTCTATCGTAGATGTCTTTTGCAATTTCTGGGTTAGAGAAAAAATTATCAAAATTGGGAACTTCTCTTGTGTTAAAAAAACCAATGCTTTTTAAGAGGGTTTTCTTTGATACTTTAGAAAGATATTCCAAGGTATCTTCTTTTTTCTCTTCAGGGAACACATCCTCAAATTCTAATCTTTGTATTATTTTTATCATAAGGTTTTTTCAAATGTGGTACAAGGTGTTTATATTTGATTTGTACGACGTAAAATCGGAGAATTTTCTGCCGAAGCAATATTATTATTGAATGTTTATCGGTTTGTTATTTAGTTTAAATGTAAGCATAAATTTTATGAGGTGTTATGCACCGTTTTTTATATCTTTCTTTTTAAATCCATTGCTCATTTCAAAATCTCGCTTTTCAGATTTTTTATGTACAAATTCATTTTCCCCAATCCAAAATATATTGTTGTATTCTTTTGAAGTATAAAACTCAAAAAGTTGATTTTTTTGAACATAATTCTGAAGTTTACTGTAGATCTTAAATTCCGATAATCCGAATTCGTATTTTTGTTTTTCTCCATCAATGGCTTTATTCATATAACATTCATAACTATGCATTTGATTGAATGTGAGGATTGAATTTTCTAAAAATAATTCTCCAACTAGGTTTTCTTGAATATAAATTTTGATGGAAGTATTAAAATTATTTGTTGTTTCAATACTAATATTTAATAAATGAATTTTATTATAGTCTATTAAGCAATTAGATGAAATCTCATAATAGAAACCTAAAGTATCAATAATTTTAAAGTGCAACCTTTTTTGATTTAATATGATTGAAAATCTATTCATATTATTTGGTAACTTATAATCCAATAAAAAAACTTCATTTTTTATTTTCTTTGGAGTTAAATATAAATGCATAAATAATTCAATATCGGTTATTTTTTTTAGAACTTTAATACCAAATTGATATGTAAGATCTGCCAATTGAATTATAAATTGGTCGAGCATCGTTTGATTGTTGATGCCAAACGATAATAACTCTAATAAAGACCTATTAGTTTTTTGCGAATAATGCGAACCGCCATACTTGTTAGCTAACTCATTTATTATTTCCCTAACTGTATATTTTTTACTTTTATTTGTTGCTACAGTAATATCTAAAAAATCTTTTAAGGATATTTTTTTTTGATTTGGTGAAATTTTGCTAATACTTGGTTGCGTAGAATTAAATCTGAAGGACAAATTTTCCATCAAATGTGGTAAATCTTTTTCAAAAGTATCTGGTATATGAAAAAGTTCTAAATCAACATTTAAAATTGATGAAATGTCAAACAACAATGGTGTTAATCCCTTGCTACGTTCTGTCAATAAGCTTCTAAGTTGACCATAGACAATTGAAATTTGATAATAATTTCCTTTTTCAATCAATGACTGGCAGTCTGAAATAATTCTTAAAGAGAAATATAATTCTTTGATTCTTTCAAGTCCGCTTTTATTTATTGGTTGAAAATGTTCCTCTTTCATAATGGTGCATAACTTGTTTTAACCCAAATAAAATAGCATAATATCAATAATATTTTCTTGATAAAAGAATATTGGATTCTTACTTATTTAGATTATCAGCAATTATTTGGATTACTAAATTAAGCAAAATATGTATACGGTAACAGCAATTTATTAGTTTAAACTTTAATCGTAATTATTTCATCAATCCTGGTGGAAAATGATTTAGATAATTTTTCCTGTTTCATTTTCCATTGACGGCCTAAAGATTGATTGGCAAACTTGATTTTATTCTTTCCATAACTTTTATTGAGTTTATCAACTACGGACATTAAATGCTGGTGTCTGGGATTTGAAGTATTAAAAAAAGATAATTGGGTTTCGTTGTTTGGTGTTAAACCCATTACGATAACTCCGGCTTTTTTGTAATTATATCCTTCTTTAAAAATAGCTTTTAAGCCTATTTGAGCGTAATGGTTTAATTCTATTGTTGAGTTGGTGGGAAAATCGGTATTGATAATTATGTTTCTTGAATATTGTGGTTGGTCTTTTCTGAAATAATTGGATTGTACAAAAACCATAACCATATTGCAATGGCTTTTCTGTCTTCTTAATTTTTCTGAACAGGATGCCGTGAATGTTGCAACGCGTTCTGAAATATCTACAAGCTTTGTCATAGACTTTTCAAATGATCGTGTTGTGGCAATCATTTTTTTGTTTTTTGGGCTTTCTAAATCTAAGGTTGATTCGCCTTCTAACTCCTTTTTTAACCTCAACCCAACAACTGCCATTTCTTTTCTAACCCATTCATCGGGCAATTGCGTAAATTGATAGGCATTAAAAATATTCTTTGCCTGCAATCGTTTTGTGTGTTTTCTTCCAATACCCCAAACGTCTTCAATTTTAGTCCATCTCAGCGCTTTAATTCTCTTTTCTTCACTATCTATAACATAAACGCTTTTGGTTCTTTCAGGGAATTTCTTGGCAATTTTATTGGCAACTTTGGCCAAGGCTTTGGTAGGTGCAAAACCGACACTTACCGGAATACCGGTATTTTTAGTGACTGTTTTTTGAATTTTTAAACCGTATTCATCCAAATTAAATAGTTCAAAACCTTTAAATTTCAGAAAAGCTTCATCAATGCTATATACTTCAATATCTGATGTGAAAGTTGCCAGGATATTCATCACTCTGCTGCTCATATCGCCATATAACGCATAGTTGGATGAAAAGACAAACACATTATTCTCTTCAAAAAGTTTCTTAAATTCAAATGCAGGCGCTCCCATTGGAATACCTAGTGCTTTGGCTTCATTTGAGCGTGCAATCACACATCCATCATTGTTGGAAAGTATCACAACAGGCTTTCCAATTAAATGCGGCTCAAATACTCTTTGGCAAGAGGCATAAAAATTATTACAATCTACCAGCGCAAACATTAATGTGATTTTATACTAAACACCACAATTCCCCAAATCATTAATTCGTTTTCTTCTGTTACTTTGATCGGTTTATAATCTTCGTTTTCTGCAACCAACCAAACAACATTTCCTTCAATTTTAATTCTTTTTACGGTAAATTCTCCATCGATTTGACAAATGGCAATTTTACCGTCCTGCGGATCCAGACTCTTGTCAATAACCAATAAATCGCCATCAAAAATCCCAGCATCTTTCATAGAATGGCCTTTCACTTTGGCAAAAAAGGTACTGTCTTTGTGCTTGATGAGGTGTTTGTTTAAGTCTATCGATAATTCAATAAAGTCATCAGCCGGAGAGGGAAATCCTGCACTGATTCCGACATCACCAAAGGGTATTTTTAATTCTGTTGAATAGTCCGGAGCATAAAACTCCAGTATTTTTGTAGTATGTAAACTTCTTAATTTCATAATGCAACAAAATTAAGTAAGTAATGTTTTAGATTTTTATAAATAGAAAAAATAGTTATTAACGAAATGAAGTGCTATTTAAACAAACAGGCAATTTGGAACTTAATTTACTACTTGAAGAAATGGTACTACATACAGAATAATTTTGCGACTTTACTTTTGGTAAAACTGTTTCAATAAATTTACTAAATTTGCCAACTTAGATTTAATAGAAAAATGAAAGTGAAAATGAAAAAATTTATTCCACACAAATTTTGGATTGATGGTGTTCTATATAGAGATCTTGAAACCTATCGAGATTTATCGACATGGATAATTAAAGAATCGATGAAAGCTAATGGCCTTACATTTAGGAAGAACAACAAAAAAGAATATATAAAAATATGGTCAAAATATTTTGAGTCAGTTGGAGAAGAGCCAACTAATTCATATATGACTATTGCGGAAACTATCTTCTCGGAGCGTGAAATTTGCCATAAGACCCCAAATCATAAAATAAGTTCAAGATACTCAAATACTGTTATATTCAGAATCATGAAACAATTAGAGCAATTCTAGGTTCTACATGATTATCTAATTAAAACAAATCTACAAAGACACCAACCATTATAGGTAAGTAACCTAAATTCTTAAACGGAAGTTTCAGCTAACAAACCTAATAGGCAATTTAGCTCCTGACAAGCTTTTGCAGGAAATGATGGAATTTTCGGATTAAGGGATTCCAAACTTAATACAATAAAATCATCGGCCGGTGAAGGAAAACCGGCACTGATTCCGACATCACCAAAAGGAAGTTCTAATTTAGTTGAATAGTCAGGAGCATAAAACTCCAATATTTTTGTAGTATGTAAACTTCTTAATTTCATAATGCAACAAAATTAAGTAAGTAATTGTTTTGGATTTAAATAATTAGAAAAAATAGTTATTAACGAAATGAAGTGAATGTTGTTATTTGTTCTACATCAAGTATTGAATTCTTAATGTATAAATCATCGTTGTTCTGTTTCATTTAATAATTAATTTTATTATTTCCATATTCTAAAATTTTTATAAACATCAAATTAACTCCTCCGAAATTAGAAGACTTCGGAAAGTTGGTTTCTAATCTTTAGAGAAATTCATTATAGCAATAAGGAGTGCAATGGAAGTTCCAATCCAAGTAGTTCTATATTCTTTATGAAAGAAAAGAAGAGAAATGGTGATTAGTAATAATTGGACTAATATTTTGATTAAATAGTAGTTTTTGTATTGTTCAATCCCAAAAATCATTTCTAAAGTCCACCAAAAAAAGGACGCAAAAATTACACATATTATTATTAAAGCAATTTTTAATCTACGATTATTTTTTTCTAATTTTTCGTCTTTTACGACTTCACTTAAGTTTGTTTCTTCAACTTTTATTGATGATAAATCAGTCTTTTTTTCTTGTTTTTCAGTAAATGAAGATTCAAGATGTTGAAATATTTTTTCTAGTTTTTCAATCAATTCTTTTTCTTCATTTCTTCCCTGGTTAGCATATTCTTTTACTTTAGAAATAAAACTTTCAGAATCTTTATGGGCTAATCGATTTAAGTCTTCGGGCTTTAAAATTTTCTTATTAGCAATCATTGCAGCTACCATTACAGTATCATCAGCAGTGATTTCGGTACCACCATATGTGTTGAAATTTTCATCTAAATCTCTCAATACTTTTGAACTTGGTAAAGAAAAAGAAATTGTTGTAGAAACAAGTCTTGTCAATCCTAAGGAACTTAACTCTGAACTATTGATAAAGGCTGTTACATTTGGATTGCTTAACCATAAAAAATTTAAGATGTCTTCTGCTCTAATTATTTCAGGCAAATATCCATTTGAGTCTGGAATTGCTAATTTGAAGGGAGTATTCGTGACAAACCAACAATTTGCTTTCATTAAATCACCCTTAATTGGTTTACCACCTCTTTTCTCTTTTACATAAACAATTGCGGTTGTATCGTGAAGTGCGCTAAAACCGTGATCTCCTCTTATGCTTTTATAAAAATCATAAATATCACTATATTGAAATTTCGCTAAATTTCGTAGCTTTTGATCATTACCAACTATATTTATTTTATGCTCCTTTACTAAAATAACTTTTATGTTTTTTACAATCTGCAATAATTGTGTTTTGGATAAATTTCTCCTTTTGGATGCATTATAAATACTTTCGGGATCTAAATATCCTTGAAAAAATGCATTTTCTAATTGATTGGCTTTTCTTTCAATAAGCATTTCAATTTCTTCAATAGTAAAAGGAAGAATTGATTTTGTAAAACCTAATCTATCGCAAATTTCTGATATTTTACTACAGGTATGTGTTGCTTCTACAGAGTTTAAATCTAATAACCCAAGGATAAAATTAGTGTCCAGTAGTATTTCGGTTTTATTATTTACTTCACCAATTTCTACTTCTAAGTAAGCAGCAATAATAGAACCTAAATATACTCTTCGAAGTATTTCATAAATTTTTTTGTTAGATTTAATTGAATTAATAAAGTTTGCCTGATGAACATATTGAATTTCTAGTTCTTTGTCTTGTTTGTATGCGAAAAATTTTGAAAGATTTGTTCTGTTCAAATCAATGTACTCAAAAATTGAAGGTTCTAAAGTTGGGTCTATTCCAATTGATGTTAGGTAAGCTTCATATATCTTTACTACTTCATTAATTTCTTCTTCTTTTTCCTCAAGTTCTTCTTCATAATCTGAAAACAAAAATTTATTCATTTGAAAGGCTCCGTCTTTATGTAATATAAAGTGATTCTCTGGATCCATTTCCACTTCGCTAGAAATACTAATTAATAAATTTCTTAAAATTGAAACAGGAATATCAAGTGAAAAAACTTTATCTACATTTTTTTTAATTTCCATTATAGACTGGCCACTTTTAATTCCTTCCATATTCATCCTACACAATGCAGATTTTACAATTGGAATGTATATGTCATTAAAACTTTTGATACCAATGTTATTGTCATTAATATGTGCTAATAAACTAAAGGCTACTATTTTTTTATTATGCATTGACTATTTTGTTTAGATGTATAAATCTTAAAAAATTGATATTCAGTTATTACAAAAATGAATTTGTGTTATAAATTATTTTAAATGTTCTATTCTTTTGGAAAAAAAATTACTGTTCCCCTTTTTAGACACTTATCTTCTTTACGCAACTTCACCTAATTTCTGCTCAGTTTCCACCACACTTATCTATCACATCATCAACGTTTCCATCAATCCTCTTCAAAATTTAATCCCAATTGTTTTGCTGATTCCTTGGCAATTTTATATTCTGCACTTGACTCTGATAATGGTTTTACAGAAGTGGATTTTGCTTTTATCCTTATTTCAATTTCAATATTGTTTTGTGCCAAGGGCATAACAAAGCTTTGAAATAGCTGAGTATAATTCTCCAATGCCACTTTACCTGAAACCGTAATTGTTTTTACTATTTTGGTTGAAGGGACATCATTGTCGGGTTCACCCAATGGATGCTCTTTCGTTGGTTGTTCTTCCCCACCTGCAGGAGCAGGAGCAGGAACTGGGATTGGTTGTGCAGGTGGTTTTTGAGTTTTATCCACCAACCAATAACTGGCATCATTTACGTCAAAAAAAGGAACGACTTCCCCAAGGTAATATTTGTTGAATATTTTTCCGTCTCCAGAAGCAATACAGAATTCGTTATTGGCGCAGTAACGCAACAAACTTTTTGCTACAGCATCAGGTCCTGTAATCATAGGTTTATCATCAAATCGGAGGAAAGTTTCATAAACATCTATTGCCTTAATAGGATTTTCAACAGTAGGCAAAAGATTGTTATTTTTCAATAAATTTAATCCTACCATTTCCAATAACCATTCTTCTTCTTTTAAAAGATCAATTATATTGGAATTGATTTGGCTTTCAATACTATCTTTAAATTGTTTCAAATGTAAACTTTGACAACCATTTATGACTGAAAATTTACTTATTGTGGCGAAGGTAGTTACCAACGAACTGTCGGTACTTTTGCTCGCGTCATCCATTTTTTTCTTAAGATCCTCTTTTTGATCGCGTTCTAATGTTGAACTGTAATCAGAAGCGATTTTTTGGCAAGCCAAATAATCTCTAATGTCTGATTGCAATCTGCCGGAAGCGCTGTCTGATGCCACCAAAAACAAAATCGTGTTACGGTAAATGCGTTCGCTGTTTCCTTTTTTGGTTGCTATTTTTTCGATTAATGCTTTTGTATTTAAACTAGGACCATCATTAGAGGCCGTGTATTTTGGATGTAAAATGACCAACGTTGGTTTCGCCTGTTCCGGAATATCTTCAGATGGATCTACTAAAACATTGAATAATTGAACACGGTTGTTTGTTTTTTCTTTTAATCGTTTTAATACCTCAGCATATATGTCGTCAGGTTTTATATCTTGTTTGCCTTGGTTAATTAACATACTAATATTTGGTTTAACATGAAACCAATAGCGTTTTCCTGCGTTTCCTGTTTGAGCAGAATATAAATAATAGGCTGTATTTTCTAAATCACTCAAAGCACCATTTATACTGTTATGGTTAAAGCTGTTTGGTGCCAATAAATGTAATTTTAATTCAGGAATAGAAAGTCCTTTGTTACTTCCTTCACTTCCAAACGAATTTAACAATATTACTGTGGCGATGGATTGCGTTAAATAATATTGCCCGTATTCTGATTTATTGCTGTCAATTTTAAATGCATTGGCACTCGCACCTGAAATATCTGCTGATATGACACTTTCATATCCATTGCCATATAATTTTTTTAACTGGCTTGTTAACGCATCTAAATTGGGTAAATAGACATTTCCGGAATGAATTAAAACATTGGATCCAGGCAGGGACTGCTGTCTTTTCCATAAGTCACTGACTATGGCAGCCAATAATCGCAATACTCCTCTGGTTCGTTGAAAATTATTGTTGCTTGCCCATTTTATTTTGAAGATATCCACCAATTCAGGATGGAAAGGATAAGACTGAATTATTTTTTTCTTGTATTCGTTTTTTGCGGCATTGGATGGAAGTTCAGTCTGGTGTTGGGTGTATAATTCTACATAGTGGTTAGCTACATTTTCTATGTAAGCCTTATCCCCAATATCTTCAAATAATCGTCTTCGGATCACTTCATAGATTTCATCTTCCGCTACGGGTTGTGTGTCGGCGCCAACTCGGCTAACGCGACTTTGCAAACTACTTAAAATAGAAGCTGCTTCGGGAGAGTTTGCAACTTCCTGAACACTTGCCGGCAACGTAATAATTGCCACACATTTTTCATTTGCTGCAATAGCTTCCGTAAACTCTTGCATAAAGCTGATGGTTTGGTCGGCTAAACTTGTATTGCCTGTTTTTTTTGCTGCAGCTTTAACGCAATAATCTGCCAATTCATCTATTAATATTAAGGCTGGGGCGTATTTTTGCAACACTTTTTTGAATATTCCTGCCGGCGCAATTAATTGTTCATCATTCTTTCTAACAATTTCATAAGCCTCTTTACCACCTAATTGATAGGCAATTTCTCCCCAAATGGTTTGAATTAAAATACCATCATCTGTCATTCTTCCATTGGCAACATCATTTGTTGTATTGGTGAAAACAGCAATATTGGCCTTATCAAATTCCGGCACTCCTGTATATTTTAGCAGTTCTTTGGTAAAACTTGATTCGGCGGCTTTTTTACCCCAATTGCATAAGTGGTAAATTGAAATTAAAGTATGTGTTTTACCACCACCAAAACCTGTTTGTAATGAAATTACGCGGTTTTCTGAATCTTCTTTACCGTTAAGGCCTTTGATGACTGTTTTTGCTACCGATTTTAAACCTGCCGTAAAATAGGTTTTAGAAAAAAATGTATTAGGATCCTTATAAATTTCTCGTCCGTTACCTAACGCCACTTCTGCCAAGTTAGCTGCAAACACCGATTCATCTAAACGTCCTTGCCTAATGTCAAAATGGGGTTGCGCTATTTGAAACCAAGGTTTTAATTTGCCGGTAAAGACCTGTTCTGCCTCAAATACTTCTATTTTTTCAATTGATTTTATTTCCTCACTGTTTTGAATTTTTTTCAATTCTTCTTCAAGCTCGGGCATACCAATAGTTTTGGCTATTGTTTTCATATGGATCCAAACTTTTGTGGCTTCATCTTCGTTTATTTCATCAGAAAAATGAGCAATTTCATTGCGTAACTGCACAATTTCACCCAGCCAATTGGTTAAACTAGCTGTATTTTTTTGAAAATCTTTTCTTAGTAAATCTTTGAAAGTATATGCAAAAGATTTTAAATGAGGATAATCTATTAGTGTTTCTGGAGTAGAACCATTTTTCAAACCTGTATTCCATCTTTCTGTTTGATCATACGACAAACATTTTACATAAAGGGCAGACCATTTATCACCTTCTTTTTCCATTAATAGAGAAACTACATAAGGACGAAATGCTTCAATAAATAAACCAAATGCTTTAAATAGTGAATCTTGATTGTTGTTTGCCATAATTTTAAAATTCTAATTTACCTTGTTCTACAATTTCTTTTTGTGAATTTTTACTTTCACGAATTAAGCTTTCTTTGTTGGTCAGCAATCCTTTGGTCATTTTTTGATCTTCGCACTCTTTGGGTAATAACTCATCCAATGATGTGACAACACGCCAAAAACTGCCATCTGGTGCGCTTGCTTTATCATTGATATAATTTAACAACGCAATACGATTTGTTCCTTTAAATAATGCCATCGCTTTGTGCACCTGGTCTATTAAAAAGCTATCTGATTTTGCACCCAAGTTGGGCTTGAGCTTGTTCCTTTCTGTAAATGTAGCCAAGGTTTGTTTATTCTTGTTTTGTATTAAAATATGTTCTTTGAAAAGTTCGGCCACATTGATTGATAGACCCGCTTTGGCAAAGGTAGCGGCATCATCAAAATCGCTTTCGGCAAAACCGTTGAGTTGCAACCAACCGATGTAAAACTTGGTGTATTCGTCGCCATCAAAACCTTTCAGTAAAGCATTGAAAGCACTTTCACGCGCCATAGCCAATAGTTCAGCCACAGTAACTTCAGAACCATCTGCTTTTTCTACTTTTTTGTATTTACCAAACTCACTCACAGCTTGGCCAAAACAAGCTGTCAATAAATCGGCACCACGGAAACCTAAACGGTACAATTCCTCTACTTCGCGAGCGACTGTAGTTTCAATAGCTTTCTTAACTTCTTTGTAATCACCATAACCTTCTGATTGTGATGGTATACAAGAAACCGTAACCGATGAGGATAGAAAGGCTTTGTCAACTTTTGTTCCAGAAGTTCTTTCTGTATCAATAGCCCAACTTCCCGTAATATTCATATTAGCCCCTAATATAGAATTACACAATGTGGTCCAAGCTTCAGTACTTTGATGAGCATACATAATGCTCACTAGACCATTTGTTTGAATTTCTATTGCTTTAAAAATTTGTTTTAATTTATTTTCAAAATGAAGCTTTGCCTTATTATTATTCTCTTCCTGATGGTGTTTAAGTGCTGTACATTCCTCCGATTTTGGTGTTTGAGGAGTTGAGAAATTCAATGGTAAATCTGAGCCTAATAATTTTTTTAACCAAACATAAAAGAAATCAGATAAATCTGCATAAGCAACTGCATCATAATAAGGTGGATCAGTAATTACAGCATCAATATACTTTTTTTCAAATTGGTTTTCGTCTCCACTAGATGCATTTACACAATTAGTATAATTGAATAATTTGGATTCACTTTCAATATATCTGATTATCCAATCAAGTTGGCTTAATGTACCGCCTCCCGAATTACTGAATGGATTAGATTCAGGATAATCAAATACCATTTGTATAGCTTGTTTACCAAAAGGATGTTCTATCGTTTCTGCTTTTGTATTCCATAAGCCAAATGATGTCTGCCTAGAAGCAATTCTATCAAATAAAATTGACAAGTAACATTTTATACCAATTCTATATTGTTCATCTTCAAATGATATAATTTTATTTATTATTTCAATAAACTTATTTAGAAAGACTAATTCTCTATGAGTGTAAATATCTCCCCAAGTATTAAAATTCCATAAACAGAAAGCCATTGCCTTGCTGTATGTTATAGGTAATTTTTCACTTGGTTTAAAACTGATTTCAGGAAGATTTTCTAATGCTTTAAAATCAATATTATTAGGTATTCTGTATGACTTACCTTTATTACTTTCGTAAATAACAGCAATCAGCCTATCTTCAATTTTTCCATCATAAAATTGTTGTTTTAAAACTGCATTTTCAGTTGTGTTTTTACAACAAGGACAAATTAGATTACCTCTTGAAATCCAACTTTCATCTGATAGGCTTCCAATTTTTATTTCGAAATCAATTTTATTACCTGAAATTATTGGACTTAAGTGATATTTTTTTTCATTTTTATTTACCAAATTCATTTGTCTCAATAACGGAACCTTTGCTTTACAAGATGGGTTGCTACAAGTACCAACTCTTGCCCAATAGTAGCCAACTGTTTTAGTAGAATTTTCATCATCAGGATATAGATGACCAATTTCTTTTTCTGTTTCTGCTAATAATTTTTTAGCATAAAATGCAACATCAAAAGACAAACGATTTGGTATATTTATCCCGACAACATCACCGTTTTTATAGCTTTTATATTCGTTGGCTACATTATTGAATTCGTCTTCTCCATATAATTTTATGAATTCGTCAGTTGTGTAGGAAATAGGTTTTCCGTATTTCTGAGGAAATTCAAGACTTCCTTTTTGTATGATGTGCGCTACCGGGTTGATGTCGTTACCATAACTGCGGCACCCCAAACGTGCAGCTTCTAATGGTATTGCTCCACCGCCAGCAAATGGGTCAAACACCTTTGGCATTTTGTTTAGAAATGCTTCAATGGCATTGTGCAAATTTTCAGTTAACTGTTTACTTTTTTTGGTAACAATATGGCGGTCCGCAAGGATATACAGTTCGTTTTCAGCTGTTTTAATTGCTTTGTAATGATTGTCGAAGTCTTTTAATAATGTTTCAGCAGTCAATTCGACAGTTTGAGACTGGCAATTGTGCGCTACCCAAATTAATTTACGGGCTTTGTTAATTATTTTTTCATTGTTTTTGCTATCCCATTTGATTAGGCTTTCATCAGTAAGCATTTTTCCTGCAGCAGGTTTTGTTGTTTTTCCCAATAAATGGTCCTGCATAGGCTGGGTAAACTTACCAATGAACATTTGTAAACGGTTGCGTAAATTGTTTTCCATTGGATCAAAAACACTTGTCCAGGGAATGTCAGCATAGGTTGCATAAGGATCCCCAGGATTGTACTTTTTACCCAGTAATAATTCAATAGCCTCTTTAAAAGCTTGTGGGCAATTGGGGTCTAAAGGATCCGGAACCAAACTGGCAAACACTACTGCACGACAAACCGGTAGAGGTCGACGTGCCCACCAAAGATGCAAGGTAGAAATATGTCCGTGACGGATAGATTTATCTCGAACGCTTTCGGCCGAAATTTCTTTTATCGGCATTGCTACTTCAATTAGTTTTTTAGGGTTTGTCATTGTGTAATTTTTTCAATAAGGGTGCTTTTAATCAATTGGTATGCCTCTTGTTGCGGGTATTTTTCGTCAGGACGCAAGAGTGCCGTTGTGTCTCCAAGAAATTCGGTGTCTTGCATTTTAGTTTCCATATTTTCAAGAAACATTTGTTTTGTTGGTAGATTGTCCACTACAAATTCCATATATTTTTGGTAACAATGCAGCAGCTTATCAGTATCTAATTTTGGATGTACCGTTAATGCTTTGTACATATCATATAAATCCCGGCCTTTTCGACGTTGGTATAAAGCGCGAAGTTTGGTACCCAATAATTCTTCAAATTCGTAGGTTGTGATTTCGCATTTTCCCTGAAACCAAGAAGAATCTACCTCAAAAGGAAATTTTTGATAACCTAATACCGCAAAATGTTCCCGACAATTGGTTTCTACTTTTAAACTTAAGGTTTGCACTGGTGCAAACTCGGATTCAAAACGATAGACTAAGGTATTGTTGTTTGCTTTTATTTTTACTTTTGGGTCACCTAAAAAAGCCAATTGTTCTCTTATTTTGTCAATAATTGGACCAAATGGAACGGATGTGATTTGCACTAAATCGATGTCTTCAGAATAACGTGGTTGAGGTTGCAGGTATAGTTTGTGTAATGCAGTTCCGCCACGAAAAGCTAAATTTTCGGCTAAAAAGTCGTCTTGAAAAAGGGCTACTAATGCACGGCAAATGACCAAGTCTTGTTCAACTTGTTCGTTTGTTTGCCAAGGCACTGTATTAGACCATTCGGTTATGTATGCTTGTGGAATCACGCTTGTTTATTTTAAAAATCGGTTTCTATCGTTGTGTTTATGATTATTTTCCATCTGTTGTCTGTTGGCAGTTTGTTTTTAGTTCCAGAAGCTTTTAACGGAATTCGGAATAATTTTTTTTGATGTTCGGCTAACTTCCGGAATAATTCATTTGCAAGCTTGTCTTGTTCCAGCACTTTTTCCCATATATATCCTAAACGTTGCCAAGCAGAAACCGGTACTTGATTTATTATTTCGGAATTTATTTGTTCCGGACTTATTTTCTCGGACAATTCCTCGAGTATGGTAGTCGCTCTGTTGAGACCGCCAATTTTCTTTTCAAATTGTATTAGGTCCGTAGCGGTTAGTAAAGGATTTGATACTTTTAAGTAGCCCATTTCTGTTTTGATATCCACCAAGAATTTTGGATTGATTTCGGATATACTGATGTAATTTATTTTTTGTCCTTTTTTATTGGTTGGCCGCATTGCGGGCATAATGGTAAAAACAAAAAACTCCTGTGGTTGCTGGTGTGCGGCACCGTGAAAAGCTGCGGCATTAAGCAAACCTACATAGTACGGTCTGTTTAGATATTTCATTAAGCCATCCACATACAAATAAGGAGGAAGGATTCCTTTGGATTGGTATTGTGGCGGAATTATCAAGTAATATCCTTTAATAATAGAGATTATGGTTCCTTTTAAAGTTAATCGAGATAACGCTCTTTTTATTCCAATACCGGTATAACTTGGCAATTCTTTTTCAAGAAATTCCAACGCAAAAGCATTTTTACCTACCCCTTGTAATTTTTCAATCCAAGTTTGAATATTTATGTCGACTATCTCTTTCATTAAAAAGTATCTTTTTGCGAAAGGTACCGTTTTTTGGTACTTATCGCAAAAATTTTATTCAATTATTTTATTTTTCCATTCTTCCATTGGCAGAAAGTATTGAATTCCTTTCGATTTTTGTTGGAAGTTTAGTTGTTTGGCTGGATTTTGAATGCGGAATAATTGGGGTGTGCTTTTGCAGCCCACCACAATATACAACCAAGCTGCATCACCCAATTGCGCCAAACGGTTCATTTCGTTTTCAGAAAGCATCACGCTTCCATCATTGCCACTTCGCCCTTTAACTTCTATGTATCGTTTAATTTCCACTGGGCTTACGCTTCTAATGTCGTAACCTTCATTATTTGCCGAAACATCTTCAGGTTTCCAATGTTGGCTAATTTCATAATCCATCACTGTTTTCATCGCTATTGCTTCCGCTTCATCATCACGGCTCATCCCATAATGGCCTTGATATTCTACTTGTGTTAATGGAACAACATAAGCGCAACCCAAAATTTCAGGGGCTTTAGGACTTAATTGTCCCATTAAGTTCAATTGCTCAATACGAATTTGTTTTTTTAAAATTAACTCGTTTACACGTTCCTGTTTTTTTCCTATTTTCTCCTGTACTTTATAGTCACCAAAAAGTAATTTTTTCTGTAATTCTTGAATTTCCGATTGCAAATCCATAATAACGTGGGTGAAAGATGTTTCTAGGTATCCTTTTCTGTCTGCAGTATCTTTTTGAACGTGTTTTTCTGTATCACTCAATTGATTCATAGTGATGTTTTTAAAACTCCATTCAATAACTTCATTGGCTATCACAACTTCTGGAGGTACAATTGGTTTGGCAAATTCAGTTGGTGGGTGTAAATCAATAAATTTGGCTGGAGATGTTACACGAAACTCAGTGTCAGCCAATTGATAAACCATCATTAAACGTTCATCTACAACACTGTCGTCTGTTTTTGTTTGTCTATTGTCTATAATTTGAGATTTTACAAAAAAAGCAAAATACGGTTCTTTATCATCGGGCGAAATAAGCACTGTGCCTTTTAGCATATCTTCACGATAGGTATTTCTTACCACTTTCACCAAACTGTCAAAAACAGGATTTCCGGGATTAATGTAATGAACTGTGCCCAAATCACCCAAAGCTTGATAATCGAGAAATATCTGCTTATCAAAACAAAATTTGATTTTCTTAATGTATTGAGGATATATGTTGTGATCTTCCCTTAAAATTTGGGTAACACTATCTGGCAATGTGTCTATTTGATAAATAAAATTTCGAAGTTCCGTAAACTTACCCCCTAATTTTAAGAATGCTTTTTCAAAAAATAAACGAATATAAATTGGTTGTAGTCGCTTTTCATCAGAGCTTTCTTTGAGTAGTCTAGCTTCTTTAAAATCGATTGTGCTATGTGCCAATTTTTCTTTTTGCTCTTTTATTTTTTCGGCAAACTTCAGTTTAAGTGTTTCATTGTCTTGTGCCAGAAATACATCTAAATCAGTTTCTTTTCCATTAAAAACAGAATCAATGATATGATCTAATTTTACGTTTTCCAAAACATCCTGAATAACATCGTAAACGCGGTCGTCTCCAATTCCTTCCCTGATAATATCAAGTTTTGTGAGCAAGCGTTCCAAGACTTTCCCTTCTTTGGTATTGTTGGCCACCATATTAAAAACCAAGATATCTTGTTTTTGGCCATAACGATGAATACGACCCATTCTTTGCTCCAATCTGTTAGGATTCCACGGAATATCCCAATTAATCAGCAATCTGCAAAATTGTAAATTTATCCCTTCACCAGCTGCATCAGTAGCAATTAAAATTTGGGTATTTGGTTCTGCAAAAGCTCTTTGAGCAGTTCTTCTTTCATCAACATCTTTACCGCCGTGTATGGTTACCACATTATAGCCTCCACTCTTTGAGAGTCTATCTTCAAGGTAAAGTAAGGTGTCTTTATGTTCCGTAAAAATTACCAATTTTTCTTTATTTTCGAGAACTCCATTAGATTTAAGAAGTTCTTCCAATTGCAGAAACTTTTTTTCAGATTGTTTTCTGTTATACAGGTTATTGGCCATTTCATATAATAACTTTACCTCTTTGGCCTCCTGTTGAATTTCCTGCAAACTTTTTGCAGTAGTAAATAATTTGAATTGACGGGGGTTTGACAATATGTTTTCAAGAGCATCTCTTTCATCATCTTCCAATTCCTCAAAATCTTCAATATCAATGACATCAAACCCTTCCAACTTATGCCTTTGGCTCCATAAATTTGGATTTTTATTCGTTTCATCAACAATGCCTTGTAATGCTTTCCACCTGCGTTCTAAAGTGTTTTTTATCGCAAATATTGAACTCACCAACCTTCGTTGCATTACAGTTAATGCCAAAGAAACGTGGATGTTTTTACTTTCTGAAGCTTCTTCTTTCTTAACGGAAAGATATTCTGTTACGGCATCGTATAGTTCTTTTTCTTCGAAAGTTAATTCATAAGCAACTGTTTTGGTATATCTGTTTTTAAACAAGGGTTGGCCTTGCCAGTCTTTCATATCTTCCTTCAAACGTCGAATAAAGAATTTATTGATGCCATTATGCTCTAATTCTTTAATCCTCATTGAAGCAATATCATCCGTTGCAAAAATATCTTCATCCAACAATTGCAATAATTTCTTAAATGTGTCTTTTCTTCCTCTGTGCGGTGTTGCTGTGAGCAACAATAAATGTTCGCATTGATGCGATAGTGTGTAAGCTGCTTTATACCTTTGGGAAAGGTATTGCTTTACGCCATAATCATAGGCTGATAATTTATGACATTCATCAAATATTATCAAATCCCAATGTGTATTTCCCACAACGTTTAAAACATCTTCCCTGCAAACAAAATCGATTGATGTAATAATTCTGCTTGCTGAATGAAATACTGTTGGGTCGGCCGTAAATGTGTTTCTGTTGACTAAGGTAAATGGAATATTAAATTTAATACTCATTTCATCCTCTTGCCATTGCTTGGTTAATCCACCAGGAGTGATAATCAAAATTCTTTCTGCCAAACCACGCATCATTAATTCTTTTATCAGAAGGCTAGCCATAATAGTTTTGCCGGCACCTGTATCATCGGCTAACAGAAAACGAATTTTAGGCATTGGCAGCAAAAATTTATAAACGGCCTCAACCTGATGTGGAAGTGGATCCACAATACTACAATTCACAGCAAATAAAGGATCAAACTGATATGCAGAATTAATTCTTTCCGCTTCTGCGAATAAAGAAAATTTAACAGGATCACCCTGAAAATTAAAAGTTCCTTCCTCAGTCAGCGTTTCTAACTGTTCAAAAACTTCATTAGAAATTACTTTTGTGTTTGAACGATTGGTATTAATGCCAGTATATTTAATTGAAACCATTGGTCCCAAAGCTTGAATGTGATTTATTACTACCGGCTCAGACGGAATAAGGTTTTTTACTATGTGTCCCAGATTAATTTTCATAGGTTTATTTCAATAGCTTTTTTAAAAATTTCAGGTTATGCAATTAATTTATTTTCTATTTACTTAATTTCTTATAAGAAATAAGTAAGGAATTAAGGTTTTATAGGTGAGAGAATTATAGCAATTATCTCTTCAATATTTAATTTATTTAACAAAACTAATTATTAGGTATGTCAAACGACGTTAAAAGTAACCAAAAAAAATGGGGTAATAAATAGAATGGTGGATTTTTGTTAAATTTGGTGGGGATAGATTTCTATGTGTTAAAAATATAAGCTGAAGATGCTTTTATAAAATTAAAATACTATATTTGAAATTCAGAGTTGTCGCTAGGCGACCCATCTTTTTCATAGCAATTTTTAACCCACCTCGTTTACGCAATTTTCGAGGTGGGTTTTTTATTTTCTAGGCATTTTGGGCTAATTGAATTTTAAGTCCCAAATTATTTTTCCCAACCTTGATGAAACATGAACCATTGTTTTTTCAATTTCATCTTCTCCCGGAAAATTTCCATAAACCAAAGTTTTAAAACTGCCCAGATAGGTTCCTTTTAATAATTGCCAGGTTTCTTTGGGCTTGGCAAACAATAGCGCTTTTTTTGGATGAATTTGTAAATATTCATTGTTATTTTTAAAACTTATCAGATCATCTTTCGCAACATTTAACAGCATCTCGTCAAACTTTTCAGAATTGAAAAACACAAAAATGGCTTCATTTTTTAACAATTGGTGAATGTCATAAGTATGTCTAATTTTATTGTTTAAATCTTCAATAGGATTTTCAGTATATGAAAACCGAACCAAACTCATTATTTTTTCACAGAGTGTTCTTCTAACATCCAATGCCAAAACATTAAATGGCAACAATCCATACTCAATCGCCAATTTTTGTTGATTGGTGCTTAGCATCATTTCGTAAATATAGGATGCGATTTTTTTAGTTTCATAAGGCTCGTGATGCCCTAACCTTGTTGCTTCAACAATAATAGTGTCTCTAACCTGGCCAAATTCACCTTTAAATGCTTTAGGGTAGGAATGCGCTGTTTTTCGAACCATTCCAATTCTATGCGTGATGTCTTTTTCTTCTATTTCTGGCAATAATTGTGAAACTGCTGTGGTAATTTCTTTTAATTTTTTCTTTAAATAATGATCTGATTGCTTGTCGTTTTTTAGAATAATTAAATCAATATCTTCAGAAAAACGATCAATTATATTATAACATTTTGACAATGCCGTTCCGCCTTTAAACACAATTTCTTTGCCCAATTCGCTTTTGTACAAATTGTACAGCACAAAAGTTACCCAATAATCTTTTTCAATATAAATATCAAGTATTCCTTTTTGGGCTGCCGTAAACTTTACGGCCTGCTTAAACAACGCTATATTTTGGTGCAATTTCATCTGTTTATATTTCATCTGTTTATATTTTATTTTTTATTGGTACAGATGCAGCCTGCCTACCGGACAGGCAGGTTCGCCAATAACCATTCATTCGTGTATCAAAATTTGTTATGGCTCGTTTCATCTGTTTATATTTTATTGGTACAGATGCAGTTCGCCAATAATCATTCATTCGTGTATCAAAATTTGTTATGCTCGTTTCATTTGATATTCCAGTTTTTTGCTGTTGGTAAAATTGATTCTGAAACCGATAAATTATAGGTTGTTATTGGGTTTAAAGACTTTTGAAGCATCTCAGTATTTTGATTGCTGTCTATCTGTTGAAATAATGCACCTAACAACGCTCTTGTTGATGGCGGGTATTTCAATGCCAGTTTTTTTATTTGTTCCTGTTCTTCTTGCGTAAAGTCGGTAAGTAATTTTAGCAAACGACTGCAGGAATTATCAATCGTTGCATCCGGAATCTCTTTTATAAAGCGGATAGCATCCAGCAACCTGAGTAATGGAACATTTTGCTTTGTGATGGTATTTTTTTGTTTGATAAATGCCACTTTAAATCGACCGCGCTGTAAAGAAGGTCTGGTTTCATTTTTAGCAATCTGGATTACATTGCTTACTTGTGTTGTAAAACCCATCGCATTGTAATAGCTGTATCCTGTAATATACCCCAATAGCTTTCCGTTTTTTTCCAGTAAATCTTTTACAATTTGATCTTGCTCCGGTAACAGGTTGCCAAAAACGGTACTTTGAGGTTTGTAATATTTACCTTTTGAGAGTTTTTCAATTTTACCGGAAGCCACCATTCTATTTAGGTGTTTAATGATGGCTTCTCGTTTTGTCACCTCCGATATAAAATCCATATAGGTGAATACATAGCCCTTTGGCAGTTTGTTTATCTTATCTTCTATGTAATCAGATGTTTTCACTAATTTAATTTTATACAAATGTAGTGAAAATGTCCAGTTTATTAATTAAAAAAATGGACATTTATTAGATTTATAAGGATAAGTCCTTGAAACAAGTTTAGAATTATGAATTTATTTGCGTTTGTCCGTAGTGGAACTATCAAAGCTGATCAAGTTGAACATTTACTCATCCATTTTTTATT
>DPCK01000044.1 GCA_003516285.1 Lutibacter sp.
TCAATCCGGTTTTTTCAAACCAGGTCGCTTTTGGCAAATCTTTATATTCCTCATTAGATAAAGGTCCCATCATAATTTTGCCCACCATTCTTAAAATATATACGGCGGTTACCACAATGGAAGAAACCACCACAATGGTCAATATTCTGCGGAACATATCAGGATGTTGAAAAGCTCCGACAAAAATCGTCATTTCAGCCACAAAACCACTAAAGCCAGGCAAACCTAAATAAGCCAAACCGGTAATTACATAAATGGCGCCTATAAATGGCAGTACTTTCATAATACCGCCCAATTTTGCGATTTCNNTGGCACCGAAGGCTCCGTAAATAACGCCGAAAGCGGCCAAGACCAAGAAAAAATCGGACCAGTTTAAAGCGCCTACAGGCAACAAGTACATGGCGATTCTAAATACACCGTAACCTCCTAACTTCATCAGCACACCAGCGTGTAACATAGAAACTGCGGTTGGTGCGGAAGCGTGACCGGATGGTGACCAGGTATGAAATGGAAACAAAGCTCCGATAACCGCAAACCCTATAAATGTCAATGGAAAAAATATATTTTGTGCAGCTTCCGGAATGTTGACTTGCGCTATTTCAAAAATGTTAAAGGTTAAAGCACCGCCATCGGCATCGGAATTGAAATATATACCCAATATTCCAACGGATAAAACGGCTGAAGCACCCATTAACATCAACGTTAATTTCATCGCCGAATGTTCTTTTGGCCCAGAGCCCCAAATACCTATCAGCAAATACATCGGTATCACGGCTATTTCATAAAACACGAACATCGTAAACAAGTCGGTCGAAATAAAGAAACCAAAAACACCCGATGACAAAGCGATGAGCGATATAAAAAATTCTTTAGGCAAATCATCTATTTTCCAGGAAATAAAGATACCAGCCAATAGCACCACAGCGGTTAAGGCAATCATCACCACCGAAATGGCATCAACACCAATACTGTAATGAATATTAAAAGTTTCATACCAAACAACATCTTTTGTAAAAACCATAATGCCCGTATTTACGGCACGTTCTTTTAAGTAAGCAAAAATTAAGTTGATGGACATGGCAAACTGAATTCCCATTCCTACTACCGATATCAATCTGGCTTGTTTTAAGTCTTTGGCAAAAAATGATAGAGCCAAAACAATTAAAACCGGTACGACTACAAAAAGTGATAAAATATCCATTGTATTAATTTAATTTATCCATATATAAAAAACAACCATTGCAATCACAACAATACCGCCAACAAATGACATAGCATAATCCTGTAATTTACCCGATTGCATTCCCTTAATTTTATTTGCAACGGAAACGGTAACGTTTCCAATGCCAATCATAGAACCATCCACCACATTTTTATCGAACCAAGAGGCTGAAAAAGCGACAATTCCAAAAAGTATTTTCTTTGTGACGAAGAGGTACAATTCATCAAAATAAAGTTTGTTGTAGATAAATGTGTAAATCACTCCAAAAGCATTTGAGAATTTTTTCGACAATTCACTTGGTTTTTTATAGAAAATAAAGGCGATGATAATTCCGATAATTCCCACTGAGGAAGCAATAGCGGCTAACGGAATATTTAAATGTGCTTCAAACGGCATCAAATCTGCAGTCACAAATTGACTAAAAGGAATATAACCGCCGGCGATGCTCATAAATGCTAAAAATATAAGCGGAATGGTCATTGAAAGCGGAGATTCGTGTGGTGTGTGTTTGTATTTTCTGTCTTCACCCCAAAAAATATTAAAATACAATCGGAACATATAAAAAGCGGTCAATCCTGCCACTAAAACGCTGCTGTAATAAATAAGTTTATTGTTTTCAAAAGCTGCAACTAAAATTTCATCTTTACTGAAGAAACCTGCGAATCCAGGAAATCCTGCAATAGAAAGTGCCGCAATTAAAAAAGTGATGTGCGTAATTGGCATATACTTTCTTAAGCTTCCCATATCTTTCATATAGTTGCTGTGAACTGCATGAATCACAGAACCGGCACCTAAGAACAGTAAGGCTTTAAACATTGCGTGGGTAAACAAATGAAACATAGAAGCCATATAACCCAAGCCTTCGTGTCCTTCATATTTTGAAACGCCCAATGCCAACATCATATAACCAATTTGAGACATTGTTGAAAATGCCAATATGCGTTTTATGTCTGTTTGTGTGATGGCAATTAAAGCGGCAACCAAGGACGAAATTGCACCCACATAAGCGACGACCTGCAATGCAAATCCTTCATCCACAAAATAATAGGCTGGAAATAACCGCGCCACTAAATACACACCGGCAACCACCATTGTTGCTGCGTGAATTAAAGCTGAAACTGGTGTTGGACCTTCCATTGCATCCGGTAACCAAATATGGAAAGGAAGCATCGCCGATTTACCGACACCACCCATATAAATTAAAATTAATCCCCAAGTGAAAACCGACAATCCCATAAAGGATGCGGAAGCGCCCCAGCCGGCGATTAAGAGTCCTTCCTGACTTGTTAAGTCCTGGAAATTGAAAGTGCCTGTATAATAACTGATTAAAAGAATTCCTATTAAGAAACCCAAATCGGCAAAACGCGTTACAATAAATGCTTTTTTCGCGGCGGCCACTGCGGATGGTTTTGTGTAATAATAACCAATCAATAAAAATGAGGAAGCACCAACCAATTCCCAAAAAATATACATTTGAAACAAGTTAGTCGCCATCACCAATCCTAACATCGAAAAGCTAAACAGCGCCAAATAGGAGAAGAATCGGGTATAACCGTCATCTCCGTGCATATAACCTCGGCTGTATAAATGAACCATAAAAGAAATAGTGGTTACCACAACCATCATCATCACAGAGATTGGATCAACCATTACACCTAAATCGATATGCAATTTATCGGTAAATACCAGCCAGGTTTGTTTATAAATAAAGGTTTGATAAACGCCTTCCAGTTTGCCGTCCATAAAATAATGGTATGCAGTATATAATGACAATGCAAAGGATGTTCCTAAACCCAATGAGCCTAACCAACCCGATATTGAAGCCGGTATTTTTTTGCTGAACAATCCCAAAATTAGAAATAGCGCTAAAGGAATCAGAGGAATTAATATGGTATAACTAAAATCCATTTTTTATAATTTAATTTTTTTGTCTATTTATTTTTTTAACCAAACCCGTTAATATTTCATCGTTTCCGTATCCTTCACTTCAACAGAGTAAATGAGTTTGTACAAGTTGATAATAATGGCAATGGCCAACGCTGTTTCCGCAGCGGCCAAGGCAATTATAAAAATTGAAAACACAGCGCCCTGAAGTAAATCCGGATACAAATAAGTGTTGATCAACACAAAATTTACGGCTGAAGCGTTTAAAATCAATTCAACTGACATCAATACCGTTATCAAGTTTTCTCTTGTGAAAAACCCGTAAACTCCTATGAAAAATAAGATACTTGTGAGGGTTAAAATATCGTAAATGCTAATTCCTGCGATCATCTCAGTTAGTTATTTTCAGTTAATTTTTTTCCTTTCGCGATTACAATTGCGCCAATCATCACGGCTACCAACAGCACACTGATTACTTCAAACGGCAATATAAATCCGCCATCTTCATAACTCAATAATAATAGACCTATATCGGCAACTTCTACGGAAGTATAAGTGTCTGTAACCGGAAAAGGGTAGGTAGAAATTGCCCAAAGCGTTACGGCTAATCCCGCAGCGCTTAGAGCTCCGGCAATAAGTTTTTTCTTTAAAGCTGTTTTTTCCAATTCAAGTTCCACATGATGAATAAGCAACACGGCAAAAATGAACAACACAATAATTCCGCCTCCATAAACCGTAAGTTGAATGGCGGCTAAAAAGTTGTAATCAACTAAAAAATAAAGTCCGGCAATCCCTATCAACACAAAAAGCAAGTAAATAACTGCCCTTAAAATTTTTCTGCTGGTTACTGAAGCAACGGCAAATAAAATAATAATTGCTGCGAGTATGTAAAATATAATTGTTTCCATAATTTTAATCTTCTATTCCGTCTAAAACAGATGAACCTGGTTGGTTTAAAATTTTAGTTAATTTACTTCTGTCATACACAGAATTCTCAAAATTCGGAGCCCAAACAATGGCGTCGGTCGGACAAGCTTCAATGCATAAACCACACATCGTACACATCGATAAATGGTAAATGTGTTTGTCTATTTTTTTCTTCTTTTTTCCTGTTTCCGGGTCAACCGCCCTGTCCCAAATAATTTCTATGGAACCATTCGGACAAGCGATTTCGCACGATTGGCAACCGGTGCAATAATGACGATTATCGGCATTGTGCGGCATCACCACTTCACCTCTAAAACGATCAAACATTTTAAGCGTTTCTCGGTTGTCGGGATATTGTTGCGTAATTGCGCCCTTTCGTGCGCGAATAAAATAGCCTCCTGTAACCGACATCCCTGTCAGCAAGGTTTTTATTCCTTTATATATATCTGAAAAATAACTCATTTTAGGTGCATTTCATTTATTAAATTGTCCAGTTCAGCCATATCACAATTGCCATCAACACGATATTCATCAAATTTAAAGGCAATAAATATTTCCATTCGAGGGTTAATAATTGGTCGACTCTTAATCTCGGGAAAGTCCATCTAAACCACATCATCAAAAATATGAGTCCCAAAACCTTAATTATAAACCAGAATACTTGAGGAAACCAGGCAATATTTTCTGTGATTCCGAAAGGAGATAACCATCCTCCAAAAAACAATACCACAGCGATGGAAGAGATGATAAACATATTTATAAATTCTGCCAAGAAAAAATAGGCGAATTTCATCCCTGAGTATTCAGTATGGAAACCGGCTCCCAATTCTGATTCAGCTTCCACCAAATCAAATGGTGCCCTGTTTGTTTCGGCCGTTCCTGCAATCATAAAAATCATAAAAGCGATGATTGATGGAATATGGCCTTGTAAAATAAGCCATCCTCCGGTGCGTTGCGCTTCTATTATTTCTGAAAGTTGTAAAGTGCCCGTTAACAAAACCATCGTTAAAATGGAAAGCCCAACCGATAATTCATAACTGATGGTTTGCAAGCCACTTCTCATTGCGCCAATTAAAGCGTATTTGTTGTTACTCGACCAGCCCGCCAACAAAATTCCGATAACGCCTATTGATGAAATTGCAATTAAGAAAAAGACTCCAATATTGATGTCGAATGCCTGAAATTGCTTTGAAAACGGAAAAACGGCCATCGCCATTAATGCGGAAACAATCACAAAATAAGGCGCTAAATTGTATAAAAATTTATCGATTTTTATGGTGCTTGTCAATTCTTTAGAAACCAATTTTAAAGCATCGGCCATTGTTTGTAAAAGTCCCCAAGGCCCAACCCTGTTTGGTCCTATGCGCAATTGAAACCAAGCGGCAACTTTACGTTCTAGAAGCACTAAATACAAACCTGCTACTGCGAATAATGCCAAGTAAGCAACTGCAATGATAACCATAATGGTATAACTTGCCGCGGTTTCTGGCATTATTGAATAAATCCAATCTGAGATTGTTTTTGTGATGTTTAATGGAATAATCATTTGTGTAAAATTCATGGTCTTTGATTAACGGTCTATATCAGGAATTACAAAATCAAATGAAGCCATTGTAGCCACCAAATCGCCTATCAATACGTCTTTTGAAATGTGATTTAAAACAGATAAATTAGAAAATCCCGGCGAGCGGAATTTTACGCGGTATGGGTTTTTGTTTCCTGTACTGTTTATATAAACGCCAAGTTCACCTCTTGCTGTTTCAACGCGTTGGTAAAATTCACCTTTTGGCAATTTGATTACCGCTTTTGTGGCCGCTTTTGTTTCACCTTCAGGAATGTTGTCAATCAATTGTTCAATGATTGAAACAGATTCCCATAATTCCATCATTCTTACCTGATAACGCGCAAAAGTATCGCCTTCAGTAAATAAAATTTCTTTAAAATTTACGCGGTCATAAGCACTGTATGGATGGTGTTTTCTTACATCACTTGAAAACCCTGAACCTCTTGCAGTAGGACCAGAAACCCCAAAAGAAATAGCATCTTCTTTGGTAAGGATACCAACACCTTTGGTTCTTTTTTGAAAAATCACATTGCCGGTCAGCAAACGATCGTATTCAGGAATCTTGGTTTTAAAATGGGTGATAAAATCTTTGGTGCGTTTTACAAAATTTGGGTGAATGTCAAACATCAATCCGCCAGGAACATTGTAATTCATGGTTAATCGGGCGCCACAGGTTTCTTCAAAAATATCATTGATCATTTCGCGATCCCTAAATGCATAAAAATAGGTGGTTAATGCACCTAAATCCATTCCCATTACGCCCCACCATAAACAGTGAGAAGCAATACGGGTTAACTCATCTATAATTGTTCTTATCACTTTAACCCTGTCGGAAACTTCAATTTCAAGTCCTTTTTCAACTGTTAAACAAACTGCTTCGTTGTTGATGTGTGACGACAAATAATCCATCCTGTCTGTTAAATGAACGATTTGCTGATAACTGTCGCGTTCGCACATTTTTTCGATAGAGCGGTGTATATAGCCCAAATCTGGTTCTACATTTTTTATGATTTCGCCGTCAATGGTTAAAATTAATCGCAACACCCCGTGAGCTGCCGGGTGTTGAGGGCCCATATTAATAAAATACTCTTCAGTTTTTATTTTATTTTGTGCTTGTTGGTCGGTCATTTATAAGGCTATTTAATAATCATATTTGCTTCATCAACATAATCTTTTCTCAACGGAAAACCTTCCCACTCCGGCGTTAAAAAAATACGTCTTAATTTTGGGTGGTTGTTGAATTTTATGCCGAAAAAATCATATATTTCTAGTTCGTGAAAGTCTGCTGTTTGCCAAATGTCGTGAACGGAATCCAAGGTCGGATTTTCACGATCTTCAACCATCACCTTTACAACGATCTCGTGTTTTAATTCCGTTGAATTTAAATGGTAAATAACACCCAATGCCGGAACCCAATCCATACCTGTTATGC
>DPCK01000042.1 GCA_003516285.1 Lutibacter sp.
TTCCTATTTTAAGAAAGTATAAAAGACAGAATTGATAATTAAATCATAATCTTTCAATTTTTTTTGTTGCACTAAACAAATAAATCTACTTTTGCCAAATATTTTTTAAAAGATAAAACAGGAAAAAATGATTTTTTTTATCAAAATACGAAATCGTTTTCGTGATAAATGAATCCGCTTAAAAAATAGGTAAAACACAGATTATATGTAATTTACGAAAATGAAAACGTTATCGTAGATAGTCTGTTTTTACTGATAAATATCATAATAGTAGCCTTTAGTTAGTCCGAAATTTGTAATATTAATAATATGAGATTACCAATAAAAAACATAATTAATACTGAAAATATGAAAAACATTAAAGTTATTCAGGAGTTACACAATTTAGGAATTACGGGTTATCACGAGGTATCGTACAATCCTTCTTATGAAGAATTATACCAAGCTGAAGTTTCTCACCAACGCGTTGGATTTGAAAAAGGAGCTTTAACAGATAGTGGTGCAGTGGCCGTAAAAACGGGTATTTTTACCGGACGTTCACCTAAAGACAGATTTATTGTAAAAGATGATGTCACTAAAGACACCATTTATTGGGATGATAAAGTGAATTTTCCAACCACATTGGAAGTTTATAACGATTTGAAAGCTTTGGTGCTGAACCAACTTTCCACTTCAAAAAAATTATATGTGGTTGATGCTTTTTGCGGCACAAACCCAGACACACGATTAAAAGTTCGTTTTGTGATGGAAGTTGCTTGGCAGGCTCATTTTGTTACCAATATGTTTATCAGACCTTCAATTTACGAATTGGAAAACTTTGGCGAACCAGATTTTATAGTGATGAACGGTTCTAAAACCGTAAATCCGAAATGGAAAGAACATAAATTGAATTCAGAGAATTTTGTGGTGTTTAACCTTACAGAAAAAGTGCAATTGATTGGCGGTAGCTGGTATGGTGGTGAAATGAAAAAAGGAATGTTTTCTATTATGAACTATTACTTGCCACTTCGCGGAATTGCTTCTATGCACTGTTCTGCCAACGTTGGCGAAAAAGGTGATGTTGCTGTTTTCTTCGGATTGTCAGGAACTGGAAAAACAACCCTTTCTGCCGACCCAAAACGTTATTTAATTGGCGATGATGAACACGGCTGGGATCACAATGGCGTATTCAATTTTGAAGGCGGATGCTACGCCAAAGTAATCGATTTGAGTGAAAAAAATGAACCGGATATCTGGAGAGCCATCAAAAGAGACGCTTTATTGGAAAATGTAGCTGTTAACGAATATGGTGAAGTTGATTTTTATGACCATACAATTACCGAAAACTCCAGAGTTTCTTATCCAATTTATCATATTAATAAAATTGTGTTGCCATCAAAAGCCGGACACGCAAGTAAAATAATTTATCTTTCTGCCGATGCTTTTGGTGTTTTGCCTCCAGTTTCAATTTTAGATGATGCCCAGGCTCAATACCACTTTTTATGTGGATTTACCTCTAAATTAGCAGGTACAGAAAGAGGAATTACAGAACCACAACCATCTTTTTCTCCTGCATTTGGTGAAGCATTTTTAACATTGCACCCAACAATGTATTCTAAAACATTGGTGTCAAAAATGAAAGAACACAATGCCAANNTTGACGGTTCAATTGATAAAGCTGAAACTGTGAATATTCCTTTTTTAAATTTGAAAGCACCTAAATCTTTAGAGAAAGTTAGCGACATTTTAGATCCTAGAAATACATATTCCAATGTTAAGGAATGGGAAGAAAAAGCGATAAAATTGGCTGGATTGTATATTAAAAATTTTGAACAGTATACCAATACCGAAGAAGGAAAAGCTTTGGTGGTCGCAGGTCCGCAACTTTAAATATAAGTAAAATCTATATAAATATCATAGCCTTCTATTTAGAAGGCTTTTTTTTTATTTCAAAATGGGCTATCTTGCGAACTGAATTATGAAGAAAAAAATAAAATCAGTTAGCGGTTCCTTAAATCAATTTATGCACTTAGAAACAACAGCAAGTTTGTTACTTTTTGCATTTTCTATTTTGGCCGTAATTTGGGCAAATTCGCCTTACGGAGATACTTATACCGAATTATGGCGTTATAAATTAGCGGTTGGATTTGTAAATACGGATTTTTATTTAGAAAAATCACTGATTTTATGGATTAATGACGGTCTGATGGCCATCTTTTTCTTTGTGATTGGCCTTGAGGTAAAACGAGAAATTTTAGCCGGAGAATTAACCACATTAAGGAAAGCATCGTTGCCTATTTTTGCAGCAGTTGGCGGGATGGCTTTTCCTGTACTTATATTTGTTTTCTTCAATCAGGGAAAAGTTGGGGCTGAAGGCTGGGGAATTCCTATGGCAACAGATATTGCCTTTACCTTGGGGATTTTAAAATTATTGGGAAATAGGGTGCCGTTGGGATTGAAAATATTTTTAACGGCCTTTGCCATTGTTGATGATATTGGTGCCGTTTTGGTGATAGCAATTTTTTACAGCGCAAATATTCAGTGGGATTTAATTACCTACGCCATTTTAATAGTTGGGGTGCTTGGATTTTTAAGCCATAAGCATATGTATTCCAAATACTTTTTTTTCGTAATGGGATTTGTGGTTTGGGTATTGTTTTTAAAATCTGGAGTACACCCTACAATTGCTGGAATATTATTGGCGTTTACCATTCCAATGTACCGAGAAATTAATTTAAGTGAATACGAGAAAGAATTAACTGCCCAACTTCAGACTTTTAAAGGGTACAAATATAAAAATCCTCAATTGCTTAACAAAAAACAATTGGAGATTGTTGATGAGATTGAAACAATCAGCAATCAAGTTCAATCTCCGTTGCAACATTTGGAACATTCGCTTCACGGATGGGTTGGCTATGTTATTATGCCAATTTTTGCCTTGGCAAATGCAGGAGTGGTGTTAAGTTTTAGCGGATTGGAATTCACAGGCCATATTATATTAAGTATTGCTTTGGCGTTGGTTTTTGGAAATACCATCGGTATTATGCTTCTTTCCTATATTGCCATTAAATTTAAGTTTGCCGATTTACCAAAGGGCGTTAAATTTAAAGAATTATTGGGCGTAAGTATTTTGGGCGGACTCGGATTTACGATGTCTTTGTTTATTACCAATTTGGCTTATGTTGATGAGGCTTCTATTGCAGCCGCAAAAATGGGGGTTATTTTAGGATCTCTTGTTGCAGGAACCTTAGGCTATATGGTTATAAGAATTCAACTGAAACCTGTGAAATAAAGGTTTAAAAAAATCGCTGCTTATATTTGTACTCCACAAATTTGAAATAATTGTAAAGTTTATAGTTTACTTCTAAACCATAATCAACATTAAAATCGTAGTCTATTTGGTTTTCATAAATGTCTTTGCGATATCTTAATGGATTTAAAGCTCTAATATTCCATTCTGTAACATAAAACCGGTTTTTATTTTCATAATATTCCTGCGAATAAAAATTCATTGGTTTGGCAATGGTGTTTAAATAAGTTTCAAAACCAATATCCATAATAATGATTTCATATTCCAAACTGTCATTGGCTATTCTCACAACTTCTTTCGAAGTATCGGTATTTTGGGTCGCAGTTTTAGTTGTTGAAGTACAAGCAGAAATCAATAAACCAATGGTAAAATAATATAGTATAGTTTTCATAATCTATTGATTTTAGGTTAATAAATGTACAAAAAGAATGCCAATTTATTTGTTAAAATTTATAAATTAGCGTTTCATTTAAATTGAAGAGAAATGGACAAAGTACGTTGTGGTTGGTGTAAAAACGATCCGCTTTATATGGCTTATCACGATACGGAGTGGGGAATTCCAGTTTATGACGACGATAAATTGTTTGAATTTTTAATTTTGGAAACTTTTCAGGCAGGGTTAAGCTGGATTACCATTCTTCGGAAAAGAGAAAACTTCAGAAGTGCTTTTGATGATTTCGACTATAAAAAAATTGCCAACTATTCCGAAGCCAAATATGAAGAATTGTTGCTTGATGCAGGCATTATCAGAAACAAATTGAAAATAAAAGCCACCATTTCAAACGCTGTTGCTTTTATGGAAGTTCAAGAAGAATTTGGTTCTTTTTCCAACTATATTTGGAATTTCACCAAAGGTAAACCCATCAAAAATAAATGGAAAACACTAAGTGAACTTCCAGCAACCACCGAATTGTCTGACACCATTTCAAAAGATTTAAAAAAACGCGGATTCAAATTCGTGGGTTCAACCGTCATTTATGCCCATATGCAAGCCACCGGTATGATTAATGACCATATTACAGAATGTTTTAGATACCACGAAGTGTGAAAGAAATTTTTGATTTTTGATTTACGATTTACGATTTACGATTTTTCCTATCCCCAACCTCCCGCACTAAAAGCGGGACAAGCTTTACCGAAGGAAAGGGCGTTTGATAGAATTTTAAAAACTAAAAACCGCTAACCTTTATCCATTCCACTATAATTCCCCCTTAGGGGGTTAGGGGGCTATCGGTATATAAATCTCCGTCACCCACTTAGCCGGATTTTTGGTAATATTTGGGCCAACTGTATAAATTTCGAAAGGTTCGGCGCCTGCAATTTCTGTAAAACCTTGGGCAACCAATCCGTTATAAGCGGCTTCCCAGGCTTCATTGGCAAATTTATAATCACCCTTAAAAATGGTTTTAAAAGTTTTTTGCGGTTTTAAATAACCAGTTAAAACATCTCCGGTGGTAATTACCCTTTCTTTTACGGGAATACAGGCAGAAAACATTGCAGTATTATTTTGTTCATCCCATTTATGGTTTAACGTAAAAGGTTTACCTGAAGCTTCAATATTATTTTTAGCCATATAATCAACAATTACAGGAAACATTTCATTCATTTTTTGTTCAATTTCCTGGATTTGGCAGGAAACTGTTTTGTATAAATAAAATCCGCCTCCATAATCAACAGCGCCTTTTGTTTCAAAAGAATGTTTTTCCAATTCAGTTAAGATATGTTTTTCCAATAACTCCAAACCTTTGTCGTAAACAGGAATCGTATTTTTTTCTATGCCTCCTTTAAACAACCAATAAAATTTTTCGGTAAAAGAGTTTTCACCCCGCATTCCCCAAACAACTTCAGTGCCTTCATCAACTTCATTAAATTTCCAATAAACCTCTGGCATGCTGCTTTTTCCAAAATTAATTTGATGGACAATTTCTTTGTTTGGAATCAAGGAGACGGTTTTCATAAATCCGCTGCCACTTTTTCCTTTCCAGCTGTATGATGCGCCAACGCCCGATGTAGTATCAGGATAAGAAGTTACCATTGTTGGATCGGTTTCAAACCACGGACTCCAATTTTCCCAATTTTTAAAATCATTTATGTTCTCAAAAACAACTTCAGCAGGTGCTTTTATGATTCGGGAACGCCTGATATCGTATTTGCTTTCAAGTATCGCACCATAAATGGCCAGTACAATAACTGCCGCAAGAATAAAAAAGATGAAGTATTTTAAATATTTCAAAACTTGAATTTTAGAATTAGAGAGTTACTAAATTAATGAATTATTCTGTTTTAAATCAGTAAATTTGTCGATAAATTTTAAATTATCTATCAAATGAACATTAAATATTTTTTACCGTTGCTGCTAACGGCATCATTTTTATTTTCTTGTGCCGACCAAAAAAAGGAAGAAAATCCAATAACTGAAGTTTCAACCGATTTTAATTATGAAGTTGAACAATTTGCCGATGTTAAAATTCTGCGCTATCAAATTCCGGGTTTTGAAAACCTGACATTGAACCAAAAAAAATTGGTGTATTATTTATCTCAAGCCGGAATGGAAGGACGTGATATTATTTACGACCAAAATTATCGCCATAATTTAACCATTAAACGTGCTTTGGAAAATATTTACCAAAATTACGCCGGTGATAAAACAACGACAGACTGGAAAAATTTCGAAACTTATTTAAAAAGAATTTGGTTTTCAAACGGAATCCATCATCATTATTCAAATGATAAATTTAAACCCGAATTTTCAAATGCCTATTTTGACACCTTGTTAAAAGAAACCAAAACATTGCTTACAGGTGAAGCTTACGAAGTTGTTTTTAACGATAAAGATGCCAAAAAAGTAAATCTTGATGAAGCAAAAGGTTTGTTATTGGGTTCAGCCACAAATTTTTATGCACCCGATATTACCGAAAAAGAGGTTGAAAAATTTTATGCGTTAAAAATCAATAAAAATGACAAAATGCCAATCGAGTTCGGTTTGAATTCTAAATTGGTGAAAAATGCCAACGGATCTTTGGAAGAAAAAGTTTGGAAAGTTGGCGGGATGTACAGTGCATCCATCGAAAAAATGGTTGGCTGGTTAGAAAAAGCAGTGGAAGTTGCAGAAAACACAAAGCAAGCCGAAGCTTTAAAATTGCTAATTGATTATTACAAATCAGGAGATTTAAAAACTTGGGACGCTTACAATGTTGCCTGGGCAACCAGCACCGAAGGCGATATCGACTATATCAATGGATTTGTGGAAGTTTACAATGATCCAATTGCGCACAGAGGTTCATTTGAGTCCATTGTTCAGTTAAAAGATTTTGATATGTCTAAAAAAATGGCTGTTTTGGCTGAAAACGCCCAATGGTTCGAAGACAATTCAACCTTGCAAGATTCGCATAAAAAGAAAAATGTGGTAGGCGTTTCATACAAAACAGTGAATGTTGCTTCAGAAGCAGGAGATGCTTCGCCTTCAACACCAATTGGCATCAACTTGCCAAACAACAACTGGATTCGCGAACAACACGGCTCAAAATCAGTTTCGCTAGGAAATATTATTGAAGCCTACAATATGGCCGGTGGAACAGACAGATTAAAGGAATTTGCTTTTGATGAGGCTGAAGTTGAAAATGAAATTAAATATGGACAGGAAGCCGACAAATTACACACAGCTTTGCACGAAGTTATTGGCCACGCGAGCGGACAAATAAATGACGGAATTGGGCAGCCAAAAGAAACCTTAAAAAATTACGCTTCTACTTTGGAAGAAGCACGTGCAGATTTGGTTGGATTGTATTATTTGCCTGATGCAAAATTGGTGGAAATGAAAATTTCTCCAGATGCTCAAGGAATAGGAAAAGCGGCATATGACAATTATATCAGAAATGGTTTAATGACCCAATTGATTCGTTTAAACTTGGGCGATGATGTTGAAGAATCTCATATGAGAAATCGTCAATTGGTGGCTGCCTGGGCTTTTGAAAAAGGTAAAAAAGACAACGCCATCGAAAAAGTGACAAAGGACAATAAAACGTATTTTGTGGTAAGAGATTATGTGAAATTAAGAGCGTTGTTTGGTGAATTATTGAGCGAAATACAACGCATTAAATCGGAAGGGGATTTTAAAGCCGGAAAAGCTTTGGTTGAAACTTACGGAGTTAAAGTTGACCAAGTCATTCACAAAGAAGTGCTGGAACGCAACAGCAAGTTTAAATCGGCGCCATACAGCGGTTTTGTGAATCCTGTTTTGACGGCAGAATTAGATGCGGATGGAAATATTATGGATGTAAAAATAGTGCAGCCAGCAAGTTTTGCAGAGCAAATGTTGGATTATGCTAAAAGATACACCAATTTGCCGAACGTAAATTAATAACATATAGAATTTGTATAAAATCCGTTTCAATTTATTGAAGCGGATTTTTTTTAGTGCAAAGAGAAAGTGATTAAGGCAAAAATAATAATGATTAATATAGTGGAAATAAGCACTAGAAATGCGTTTTTATAATACTTTTTATGAATTTTAATGTCCTTTTTGTAACTCCAAACCATCGCGATAACAAAAGCGATTAAAAAAAATGCAGCAAAAATTAATTGTCCTTTACTAAACATATTAAATGTATATTTAACTCCAAAAATACGTAAATTTCAGTTTACAATTCAACAAAAAAAATATAGATGAAACACGCATTAATTATTGGGGCAACTTCCGGAATTGGAAAAGAACTCGCTAAATTGTTGTTGGCGGATTATGATAAGGTTGTAATTACAGGCAGAAGAACGGAATTACTCGAAGAAATTAAAGCTGTAAATCCGGAGAAATTTGTAGTTAAAACACAAGATGCAACTGATTTAAATGCTTGCGAAACATTATTTTCGGACTTAAAAAATGAATTTAAAACCATCGATCTAATTGTTTACAGCTCAGGCGTTGGCGATCCAAATTACGATTTGGTCTGGGAAAAGGAACTCCCAACGTTGCAAACCAATGTGATTGCTGCCGTTAAAATATATGGATTGGCGTATAATTTTTTTAGGGAACAAGGTTACGGACATTTGGTAGGGATTTCTTCTATTGCTTCTATACGCGGAAACAGGCACGTGCCGGCTTATTTTGCTTCAAAAGCGTTTCAGGCAAATTATTTGGAATCACTTTGGATGAAAGGAAAAAGGAGTAAAGCCGAAATTTATGTGACGGATATTCAGCCGGGATTTGTAGATACCGCAATGGCGATTGGCAAAACTTTTTGGATGGCTTCCGCAGAAAAAGCAACCAAGCAGATTTATGCGGCAATAAAAACCAAAAAGAAAAAAGCCTATATCACAAAACGCTGGAGATTGGTGGCATTTGTGCTAAAAATTGTGCCGTCTTCAATGTTGTTTAAGTTTACCTAAAAGAGTTACCAACTAAAATATAATTATTAAAATGATCAATAAACTTAAGGCTGTTCAGGAATTTCACGAATCCTTCGGATTGGGAATTCAGCACAAACCTATTGCGAAACTGGATGATGATAAATTAAAATTGCGTTTCAATTTAATGGCTGAAGAAAACGAAGAATATCTGGAAGCTGCCAAAAACAATGATTTGATTGAAGTCGCCGATGCTTTGGGCGATATGCTGTATATTTTATGTGGTACTATTTTAGAACACGGAATGCAATATAAAATTGAGGAAGTTTTCAATGAAATTCAGCGCAGCAATATGAGCAAACTCGGTGAAGACGGCAACCCGATTTACAGGGAAGACGGTAAAGTTTTAAAAGGTCCAAATTATTTTAAACCGAATATTGCAGCAATTATTGAGGATTTTAAATAAAATAAACTTAGCAGGATTGCAGCAAGATGTAAGATTTCTACACATCCTTTTTTATTAAATCCACATTGTAAAATCCGCCCCTGTTTTCTTTTCTTTCTTTAGAAAATCGCGTGATTAAAAATGCGGTGGTAATTAAGTTTCTAAGTTCACATAAATCCACAGAAAGTTCAGAATGGTTATATAAACGTTTGTTATCTTCAAACAACACATGAAGTTTTCTTTCAGCACGCAACAATCGTTCATTGGAACGAACAATACCCACATAATTGCTCATAATGGTTTTCACTTCATTCCTGTCGTGCGTAATTAAAATTTTCTCCATGTTTTTTACCACGCCGCTGTCATTCCAATCAGGAATATTTTTGGGTGCTTTAATTTTATCAAATCGAAGGGTCAAATTTTCAAAAGCCTTGTGGGCAAAAACGATGCCTTCCAACAAAGAGTTTGATGCAAGCCTGTTTGCGCCATGAAGTCCGGTTCTTGTAGCTTCGCCGGCACCATATAAATTTTTAATGGAAGTTTTTCCTTTTTTATTCACATTTACGCCACCGCAAATATAATGTGCGGCTGGTGATACCGGAATGAAATCTTTCCGGACATCAATGCCTAAAGTCAGGCATTTTTCGGTAATGTTTGGAAAATGTTTTAAAAAAGTTTCATATTCCAAATGCGTACAATCTAAATAAACATTTGGCATTCCACTTATTTTAAGTTCGTGGTCAATGGCTCTTGCCACAATATCCCGCGAAGCCAATTCTTCACGTTCATCATATTTATGCATAAACCGGTTACCATAATAATCTCTTAAAATAGCGCCAGCGCCACGCACAGCTTCTGAAATTAAAAAAGCAGGGTATTCGCCCGGATTGTATAAAGCAGTTGGATGAAACTGGATAAACTCAACCTCAGAAACTTCTGCCATCGCCCTATAAGCCATCGCAACCCCGTCACCGGTTGCTACTTCCGGATTTGTGGTGGAAAAATAAACCTGTCCGCTACCTCCTGAAGCCAGCATCGTCACTTTTGCCCCAAAAGTATTCACTACATTTTCTTTTTCATCCAGCACATAAGCGCCATAACAAGTGATTTTTTCTGAAACAGAGGTTTGTCTTTTTTTAACCTGGTGTTCCGTAATCAAATCGATAGCGAAATGGTGTGTCAAAAATTGAATATTTTCGGTCGCGTCAACTTGTGCAATAAGCGCTCTTTCAATTTCGGCGCCTGTAAGGTCTTCGTGGTGTAAAATTCGGTCTTGTGAATGTCCGCCTTCTCTTCCCAAAGAAAAATTCCCTTTTGATGTTTTATCGAAGTTTGCACCCCATTCCATCAATTCCCTGAGTCGGGCAGGAGCATCCTCAACCACCATTCTTACCACTTCTTCATCACACAAACCATCACCGGCAATTAAAGTGTCTTCAATATGTTGTTCAAAGGAATCAACGGCTTCATTCCAAACGGTGGCAATTCCGCCTTGGGCATATTTGGTGTTGCTTTCGCTCTTTTCGCTTTTTGTGATAATGGTAATAGTGGCATCTTTAAAGTGATTTGCCACTTTTAAAGCAAAACTCAACCCGGCGATTCCCGAACCTATGATTAGAAAATCGGAGTTGTATGATTTTTTTTCAGCATTCATTTGATTCGTTTGTTATTTTGAGAGTTCAAGCATACGTTCAATAGAAACCAATGCTTTTTTGCTTAATGCTGCTTCTACAGTAACTTCAGGCAATTCGTGTTTTAAGCATAAATACAATTTTTGCATTGTATTCATTTTCATATAAAAACACTCGCTGCAATTGCAATTGTCATCATCAACAGGTGCAGGAATTAAAATTTTATCGGGAGATTCCTGACGCATTTTGTGCAAAATACCCACTTCAGTCGCCACAATAAATGTTTTCGCCTTGCTGGTTTTTACGTAATTTAACAATCCTGATGTTGAGCCAACATATTTGGCAACTTTCAGTAAATGCTCTTTGGATTCAGGATGTGCAATAATTTCGGCATCCGGATTTTCAGCGTATAATTTTAATATTTTGTCTATAGAAAAAGCTTCGTGAACCATACATGCGCCATCCCAAAGCAACATATCCCGACCCGTTTTTTTAATCAGCCAGGCGCCTAAATTCCGGTCTGGCGCAAAAATAATAGGTTGGTCTTTTGGTATGGAATTGATGATTTTTTCGGCGTTTGATGAAGTGCAAACAATATCGGTCATCGATTTTATTTCTGCGGAAGTGTTTACGTAAGAAACCACCAAATGATTTGGATGCAATTTTTTGAAAGCGGCAAAATCGGCGGGCGGACAAGAATCGGCCAACGAACAGCCAGCTTTTAAATCGGGCAATAAAACTTTTTTGGACGGATTTAAAATTTTTGCGGTCTCTGCCATAAAATGAACGCCGGCAAAAACAATAATATCAGCATCGGTTTTAGCGGCTTGTTGCGCCAAAGCCAAACTGTCACCCACAAAATCTGCAATATCCTGTATGGCATCTTCCTGATAATAATGCGCTAAAATAACAGCATTTTTTTCTTTTCTAAGACGATTTATTTCTTTTACGTAATCAATGCCTGGAGTTTTAATGTCTAAAAACCCTTTTTCCTGAAGCTCATTCTTAGCTTTTTCTAACGTAGTCATATTTTATTTTTTTGCTGGATTAAGACCAAATAATATGCCAAACAATCGGATGATAAATCCGATTGTTTTATAATTTCCATACAATAAATGTATGATTTTTTGCAAAGCTATCCAAATTGGATTTATTTTACCTTGTAGGTCCAGCCAAATTTATCCTCGGTTTTTTTGCGTTGGATATCTGTAATTCCCTTTTTGATGAAAGCGGCAAAACTGTTTTCTGTTTTTGGCAATTCAAAATTTTCTCCTTTATTTGAAAAAGCATTGATTACGCTTACAACGGCTGCGGTTCCGGCGCCAAACATTTCCAACAATTCACCTTTATGGGCGGCTTCAACAATTTCAGCGACTTTTACCGGTCTAACATCAACTTTAATTCCTTTGTCTTCACAAAATTGAATGATGCTTTTTCGTGTTACGCCATCTAAAATTCTGTCGCTCACCGGTGCGGTCAATAAAGTATCATTTACCCTGAAGAAAACATTCATTACGCCAGCTTCTTCTAACAATTCATGGGTACATGAATCTGTCCAAACAACCTGTTGAAAACCTTGCTGATTTGCCAATTTGGTTGGGTAAAATGATCCGGCATAATTTCCTGCTGCTTTTGCTGCACCAACGCCGCCGTTGGCAGATCTGCTGTATTTATCGGCAAAAACCACTTTTACTTCACCTGAATAATACGATTGAACCGGTGAACAAATAATCATAAATTTATATTGGTTAGAAGTCGATGCCGATACGCAAAGCTCAGTTGCAATAATAAAAGGTCTGATATAAAGTGCGCTATCTGCGCCTTTTTTTACCCAATCTTTATCTAATTTCAACAATTCATTCAATCCTTCAAAAAACAAATCTTTTGGAAAAGCAGGCATATCCAACCTCTCTGCTGATTTGTTGATTCTTTCCTGATTTTGATCTGGTCTAAACAACCAAACATCGTCATTGTCGTCTTTGTATGCTTTCATTCCTTCAAAAACAGCTTGTCCGTAATGAAAAACTTTTGCAGAAGGATCCAAGGTTAATGGGTGGTAAGGCACAATTTGAGGCGTTTGCCATTTTCCATTTTCATAATCACATTCAAACATATGGTCGGTAAAAATTTTCCCAAACGTTAAATTGTTGAAATCAACTTCTGAAATTTTCGATTTTGTGGTTTTTTCAATAAGTAAAGCCATTGTTAGTCTATATTTAGTTACGCAAATTTACTATAATTTTTTAATTCACCGTTTTAATTTTCCTAAAGGTTACTGTCTTATTTTTAATATATTTGAGCTAAAATATTGATATGAGCAATATGGATAAAATAAAATTGCATTATTGACATATTTAAGGTGATTTGTGTTATTTTATTATAAAAATGGCACAATCTGAAATGATGTAAATTTGCTGAAAAACAAGCTGTTAAAGTCAATTCTCTGAAGATAGGAAACGCATTTTTTAATTTTAAAAATTTTGGAAAGAAAAATAATGATAACCGCCGATGGTTCCACCACCATTCATATTCCCAAATGGGACGAACAATACCATTCCAAGCACGGTGCCATTCAAGAGGCGAAACACGTTTTTATTAAAAATGGATTGTCGCTTTTTTCTGATCAAAAAATAAGGATTTTGGAAATTGGTTTCGGAACCGGACTCAATAGTTTCATCACTTTTTTGGAAGCAGTAAAAATGAAACTAATAATTGATTATGTGGGCGTAGAAGCGTATCCGTTGGCTGCAGATGAAGTTGAAAAAATGAATTATGTAGCTCAATTGGAAGCCATCAAATATTCTGAGGTTTTTAAACAAATGCATCAACAGGATTGGGAAATAAAAGGGGAAATTTCATCAGATTTTTCGCTGACAAAACGCAAACAGTTTTTTAAAGAAATTAACGAAGAAAACAAGTTCGACCTTATTTATTTTGACGCTTTTGGCGCAAGGGTTCAGCCGGAATTATGGACGGAAGAAATATTTGAAAAAATGTTTAAAGCATTAAAACCTGGCGGTGTTCTAGTAACTTACAGCGCAAAAGGAAGCGTAAGAAGAGCGATGCTGGCAGTCGGTTTTTTAGTCGAAAAATTGCCCGGACCGCCGGGAAAGAGGGAAATGTTACGCGGAACAAAAGGCCCCCTAACCCCCAAAGGGGGAATTTAAAATTCTAAAATAATGGAACACAGATTTAAAAAACGTAAAAAACCAAATTACAAACGAGGTATAGCATTGGCAATTTTGTTGCTGGTTATCATCTATATATGGATGAATTTGGATAGTCTGGTTAATGCTTTTTTTGGTGTAAAAGGTTAGTTAAAGAACTATTAATTTGAGTTTAAATCACTTATTTCTTAAAACTTCGGCCTTTCCATTCGTAGTTTTTAAATAGGGATAAATATCCTATGTAAACAATAAAAAAAGGATACAGAAAACTTACAAATAAATAATATTTTAGTGATTTTGTGTTTTTTAAAAAAACTGCAGTTTGGGCAATCAACATAAAATCAACAATGATTTTTAAGGTAAAAACCAGTATAAAATACAGCCAATTTTGAGGAAATAACATTGCATAGATTCCTAAAACTAGCACCAATAGATTTTCTGAAAACACCACAATTCCGACAAATTTCGCAAAGATACTTTTATAGGAAGCCGATTTGGATGCCCAACGTATTTGCTGATTTATAAATAATTTCCAGGTATTTTCAGCCTTAGTTTTCACAATAGTTTCCTCTGATTTCAAAAATTTCACTTTATTCGGATAGGCTTTAAACATTTTTTCCAGTAAAAAAATATCATCACCGCTGGCAATTTCTGTATTGCCTTTAAATCCCCTCAGTTCTAAAAATGTTTCTTTTCGGTAACATAAATTCGCACCATTGCACATAATTGGTTTTTCAGTTCCGAAACCGCCGATGGTGCTTCCCATTAAACTTGTGAAATTAAGATTTTGAAAATGAAACAAAAATGAATTTTGCGCTCTAAATTTTACGGGCGCACTAATAAAAAAAGGTTTTTCCTCATCAATACATTGGCTGAACATTTGCAGCCATAATTTTGGAACAATACAATCGGCATCCGTAGTGACAATCCATTCAAAATTAGCCAATTTTATGGCAGTATTTATGGCGTCTTTTTTAGGTGAGTTTGTTTTTCTGATATTTTGCAGCAATCGTAAGTTAAGGTGAGGATTTTGCGTTCGGAATTCTTCAATTATCGGATTAAAATTATCGCTAGAGTCATCGTTCATCAATAAAATTTCAAACAATTCCGCCGGATAATTCAGAGTTGAAAGCGATTGCAATAAATCGGGTATGTTATGCGCTTCATTTCTGAATGGAATTATTACTGAGAACCTGTTTTTGGGAGTTTTAATTTTATTTTTCACTAAGGCAACTTTCCTAAATCCAATGATAAAAGCAACAATAAACGCCAAATAAATGATGGAAATAAGAATTAAAATGTAAATCATTTTTCAGCAACCATTTTAAAGTTCAACACAAATATACTTCCTAATAGTGCAGGAATGGCGAAATTTAACAGCCACATAAAAGTAGTTACCGTAACAATTGTCAGTTGATTTAATCTAATAAATCCAAAAACAACTACCGCAACAGAACCTTTAATTGCCCAATCGAAAATGGCCAGACTTGGAATAACAGAAGCCAAAAAATACGTACAAAAAATCAGGTTTATGAGTGTAAAATAATTGGTATCAACTTCAAAAAGTCTTAATAAAAAGTAAAATTGGTGTGAAAAAACCAGATATCGCAACAAGGAATAAGCAATTGTTTTCAAGTGAATTTGCAGAGGTATTTTTTTTGAATAATGAAAAATTTTAATGGTGTATTTTGTTATTTTTTTTGTGATGCCAAAATAGCTGCCAATAATAAAAAACAACAACAACACACTTAAAAACAGCACGAATTTAGAGTTGTTAAAAGTTAACAAACCAATTTCAAAATGCGTGATTAAAAAGAACATTCCAAAAATTCCGAAAAAAATGGTTACTGTCAACTGACTTAAATTTCCGATCAGATTTAAAACCATCACTTTTTTTTGCAGCTTTTTTTCAAAATAAAGTGCTTTTGCACCGTATTCCCCAATTCTATTTGGGGTGATGATGGATGTGGTTAAAGAAGCCAAACAATACTCGTAAGCTTCAAAAAAGGTAATTTTTTTCTCAAAAGAAGCCAATGTTTTCCACTTAAATATTTCCAACAGCCAATTGACATCGGTAAATAAAAGCAACAGTAATAACAGCCAATAATTTTTAGAAAAAAGTATAGAAAGTTGTTGTTTTAATTGTGAAACGGATAAAAGCTCATTGGTTGTTAACCGTTGAGAAATAAAATAAAATGCGCCAATAACAATCGCCAATTTAATCAGCAATAAAATGAAGCGCTTATATTTGTGTAAACTATTGTACATTTGGTTTTACAAATAAACAACTAATTGAGCACAGAAAAAATCATATTGGGCATTGATCCTGGAACCACGATTATGGGTTTTGGGTTGATAAAAATTGTCAATAAAAATATGGAATTAATTCGGATGGATGAATTGATGCTCAAAAAATATGACGATCATTATTTAAAGCTCAAACTCATTTTTGAACACACCATTCAACTCATTGACACTTACCATCCTGACGAAATTGCGATTGAAGCGCCTTTTTTTGGGAAAAATGTGCAGTCAATGCTAAAATTAGGTCGCGCACAAGGCGTTGCGATGGCAGCCGGCTTGTCTAGAGAAATTCCGATTACGGAATATTCCCCAAAAAAAATAAAAATGGCCATTACCGGCAACGGAAATGCGAGCAAAGAGCAAGTCGCCAAAATGTTGCAAAATTTGCTTAAAATAAAGGAGTTGCCGACAAATCTGGATTCCACAGACGGCTTGGCAGCGGCGGTCTGTCATTTTTACAATTTCGGAAAAATAACCACTGATAAAAATTATACGGGCTGGGATGCTTTCGTGAAACAAAATGGGAAAAGAGTGAAGGAATAATTGACAAAAAAGTTAAAAGTTAAAAGTTTTTTTTTCTATTCTATCATTCTCTTCTCTCTTTTTCTAAATTTTTTATGCTCAAGATTAACTTCAAACAATCACATCACATTCGTAAGTTTCGCATTTTTTCTCAATCACCAATTTTCTGTGTTCGTGAAAAAGTTGGTGTTCTTTGGAAGCTTCCAGCTTGTCTTTGTCCGCTTTAGAATTCCAATATTCAACCAAAAAATACTTATTTTCCTCAATTCTGTCTTTAAAAATATGAAAATGATCCAGACCTGCGGGTTTTGCTTCAGTCAATTCCTCAAATTTTTGAAGTTCAATAAAAGTAATTCCTTCCCCTTCTTTTACCTTAAATGAAACGATATATGCATACATAACTTGTCGGTTTTCCCAAATTTACAATACCGGTTTCAAAAAAAAGGTAACAAAAATCACTTTTTACAATTTTAAAAAAAAAGATTATAACAATAACAAGCAATCTATAGTAAAACAAAAACGGTTTCTAGTTTAATATGAAGCTTGAGGATTTTTGATTTAGGTTAAAATATTTTAGAATTTATTAGACACTTCGGCAATATAAAGTTGCCTGATAATCAAGCTGTTATTTTAGAATAAATATAAATTAGCAAGTTTTGTGATTTTTTTCTATTTTTTTTTTTTTTCTCTCTATTTTTTTTATATCTTTATTATCCCAAAATGAAAAAGAACATTTAACTGCAATGTGTAAAATATAATTTTACGTACCCCACATTATAATTTATTTCCCCAACATAACCTCTTTTAATTTATAAATAATTTATAAAACCCCTTTTTATGTAAAATTTTAGCGATAAAATTTTATAGTTTAAGGATTGTATTTATTAACTTAATTTTATATATTATGAAGAAGCTTAAATTATTTTCAGTATTGCTATTAAGCGGGTTACTTGCTGTAAGTTGCTCGGACGATGAGGCCATTTCGCCAACAGACGATGCGTCGAACCTTAAAGGTTCTGAAACATTCGCTAAAGGAAATGATGCTCCAAGTGGAGCGCATTACAACCTTAACATTATAGGTATGGATAAAGAAAAAACAGCAGATATGACTGGAGACAACGGACATCGTATCTTTGTTCCTTTATGGGGAAATGCAAAGATTATGTTGATAGAAGGCGATGATTTTATGGTGCTTGATGCTAATGGCACAGACGGAACAGCCAGTTTCCAATTGCCAAATCCTGACCCAGATGGAGATGGAACGACATCATATTCTATTTGGATGCGCGCTCTTGGAACGCCTGGAGGAAAAGCTGTAATTACCACTTGTGCAGATGCTGATTTAACAGGTGAATACTACGAAGTGTGCTCATCAGAATCTTTGGATGTTACAAGAACTAAAGGGCCTTCAAAATTTACTAATGTGAGCAGAACACTATTAACCATATTAGTTGATGAAACATTCACATTTTATGATGGAAATGGAGATTTAGTAGAAGTTAAGGCGGGAAGATATACCATCTTTGACCCTATTTTTGAAGACTATTTCTGGAAATATGACAACGAAGGATTAAGACTTCTACAGTTAAGATTTTATCCAGTGCCAGCAGACATAAGCTAAAAATGTTTTTGGCGGTATTTTATTTAACCCATTATTGCCAAATTGGCGATGATGGGTTTTTTTATGTGGCAGCAATATTTAACTTAGTGAAATTTTATCTCCATCCACATAAAAATCGAAAAAGCTAGAATTGTGTTTTTGACAATAAAAACATATTAAATATTGAAAAAACCTGAGTCGACTCTTTTGTGAATGTTAATTAGATTATTAAAAAACGTATATTTAGCGCTTCATAAATAACTATTTTGGCTGGAATTTATATACACATACCGTTCTGCAAACAGGCTTGTTATTATTGCGATTTTCATTTTTCGACATCATTAAAAAGAAAAGAAGAAATGCTCATTGCGATAAAACGTGAATTGGAGCTTAGAAAAAACGAACTCAATAAAGAGCAAATTGAAACTATTTATATCGGCGGAGGAACGCCTTCTTTATTGAAAATTGACGAATTGCGAATGCTGCTAAACACCATTTATGAAAATTATGAAGTGGTTGAAGACGCTGAAATTACCTTGGAAGCAAATCCAGACGATTTATCGACAAAGAAAATTAAGGAACTTTCTAAACTTCCAATAAACCGATTAAGCATTGGAATTCAATCATTTTTTGATGACGATTTAAAATTTATGAATCGCGCACATACTGCGGAAGAATCGAAAAAATGTTTAACTGAAGCAACCCAATATTTTAAAAATATCACCATCGATTTAATTTACGGGGTACCCAATATGAGCAACGACAAATGGCTGTCGAATTTAAAAATGGCATTCGACTTTAATATTCCTCATATTTCCGCTTATGCCTTGACTGTGGAAGAAAAAACAGTGTTGAATAAGCTGATTGAAAAAGGAAAAGTTCCTCCTGTTGATGAAAATTTGGCACTGGAACAATATCATATTTTGGTGTCAGAAACCGAAAAACGAGGCTTTGTAAACTACGAAATTTCTAATTTTGGGAATCCGGCTTATTTTTCAAAACACAATACATCCTATTGGTTTGGAGAGAAATACTTGGGAATTGGTCCGTCAGCGCACTCATTTAACGGTTTTGAAAGAAGCTGGAATGTTTCAAACAATTCAAAATACATCAATGCCTTGCTTGCCGATGAATTGCCTTCAGAAAAGGAACAGCTTTCGGAAACAAACAGGTTTAATGAGTATATTATGACTGGTTTGCGCACTATTTGGGGAGTTTCTTTTCAAAAGATTGAAAAGGAATTTGGTGCGATGTATTTGCAAGATTTAAAAAAAAGTGCGGAACACCATATAAAATCGGGATTGCTGGAAATTGAGTTGCGTGCTTTTTCGGGCAAAGTTTTGATCACCACCAAAAAAGGCAAAT
>DPCK01000004.1 GCA_003516285.1 Lutibacter sp.
TTTTATCTTATCAGTTTTTTAAACTTGATTCTTTTTGGTGTTAAATCGCCACCCAAACGTTTTTTCTTATTTTCTTCATAATCAGTAAAAGAACCTTCAAAGTAATAAACTTCAGAATTTCCTTCAAAAGCTAAAATATGTGTACAAACCCTGTCTAAAAACCAACGGTCGTGACTGATAATCACCGCACAACCCGCAAAGTTTTCTAAGCCTTCTTCCAATGCACGCAGCGTATTAATGTCCAAATCGTTTGTCGGCTCATCCAGCAACAACACGTTTCCTTCTTCTCTTAAGGTCATTGCCAAATGTAACCTGTTTCTTTCACCGCCCGAAAGTGTGTTCACTTTTTTATTTTGGTCACTTCCGGAAAAATTAAATCGGCTCAAATAAGCCCTGGAATTTACCTGTTTGCCACCCATTAAAACAAGTTCCTGCTCATCGGCAAAATTTTGCCAAATCGTTTTTTCAGGATTAATGTTTGAATGACTTTGGTCTACATAAGCGATCTTGGCTGTTTCGCCGACAATAAACTCACCTTTATCAGGCGTTTCTTCACCCATAATCATTTTGAAAATGGTGGTTTTACCGGCGCCATTCGGACCAATAACGCCAACGATACCAGCCTGAGGAAGTTTAAAGTTTAAATTTTCATATAATAATTTATCGCCAAACGCTTTCGAAACGCCAATGGCATCAATTACATTTGTTCCTAACCGCGGACCGTTTGGAATGTAAATTTCCAATTTTTCATCCAATTGATTTTGATCTTGGCTCATTAATTTGTCGTAATTCGACAAACGTGCTTTTGATTTTGCGTGACGGCCTTTCGGTGCCATTCGCACCCATTCCAACTCACGTTCCAACGTTTTTTGGTGTTTGGATGCTTGTTTGGATTCTTGCGCCAATTTTTTCGATTTTTGCTCTAACCAGGTAGAGTAATTTCCTTTCCAAGGAATCCCTTCTCCCCTGTCCAACTCTAAAATCCATCCAGCCACATTGTCCAAGAAATAACGGTCGTGCGTTACGGCAATAACGGTTCCTTTATACTGTTGCAAGTGATTTTCTAACCAATGCACCGATTCTGCATCCAAATGGTTGGTAGGCTCATCCAGCAATAAAATATCAGGTTCCTGAAGCAGCAATCGGCATAAAGCAACTCTTCTGCGTTCACCTCCCGAAAGATTTTTAATTGGGGTGTCACCATCAGGCGTTCTTAATGCATCCATGGCAATTTCAAGCTTTGTATCAAGTTCCCAAGCATTTGAAGCATCAATTTTATCTTGAAGCACTGCTTGTTGCGCCATTAATTTATCCATTTTGTCGGCATCGGAATACACTTCTTCCAAACCAAACATATCATTTATTTTATTGTATTCTTCTAATATAGCAACGGTTTCGGCCACACCTTCTTTCACCACATCCAATACCGTTTTGGTATCATCAAGTTGCGGTTCCTGTGATAGAAATCCGACAGAATAACCCGGTGCAAAAACCACATCACCCTGATAATTTTTTTCAAGTCCGGCAATAATTCTAAGCAAGGTTGATTTACCCGAACCATTTAAACCTAAAATCCCGATTTTAGCACCGTAAAAGAAACTTAAATAAATATTTTTTAAAACCGGCTTGTTTGCTCCCTGGTAAGTTTTGGTTAAACCTGCCATTGAAAAAATCACCTTATTATCGTCTGCCATTGTTATAATTATTTGTTGTTGGTTAAGATTAACTTTTATTTCCCCCTTTGATAGTTAGTGGTCCTTAAACCCTTCCTTTTAAAGCATTNNAAAAAACGCACTCTTTAGGAGTGCGTTAAATCAAAATAAAAGTAAAAATCAGCTATTTTAAAACTGGACTGACTCAGTTTTTTTTATTTAAATTATTTGAATTTAATTCTATTTACAAAGGCATTTGCGTTAGGGATTGCAGCGGAAATCCTTTTTTAAGGCTTTTTGCCGAGAAAAAGATTGCAACGAAAAGCCCGACCCAAAGGGAACGCCCAAAAAAACAATACATAAATTGCCGTTTTAATTAGAATTAGACCTATTATTTATACAACCTTTCTTAGTTTTTCTTCAACTTTATTGTTTTTAGAAATAACTTCAAATTGATTAGAGGTGTTGTGTTCGCCTTCTGCTTTTAAAGCTTTGTCGCCTGCAAAAAATGTTTTATGGTCATCGCCAAGATTTGACCCTGCCATTCTTTGATGTTTTACACAAGAAACACCTTTACGAATTTCTTGTCTCTGAACATCTTTTACATAAGCCAACATACCTTCTTCTCCAAAATAACCTTCGGTTAAATCATTCATATGAAGTGCGGTTGTATGATAAGTTGGTAACGTAATTAAGTGATGGAAAATACCTGCATATCTTGCCCCGTCTATTTGGAAGGTTCTAATTTTCTCATCAGCGCGATCGCTCAATTGCGAATCATCATATTGTTCATCCATTAAATTATTTCTATCATAGTCTGTCATATTTTCACCTTCTGAAAGCATTTCATCATAGACCTGATTGCGGAAATTTAATGTCCAATTAAAAGATGGTGAATTATTGTAAACCAATTTAGCATTTGGCACAACTTCTTTAATTCTGTTTACCATATGTGCGATTTGCTTAACATTTGGCGTTGGCGTTTCAATCCAAAGTAAATCTGCTCCATTTTGAAGACTGGTAACACAATCTANNACATCATCTTCTTCAGCATCATTTATGTCAATTTCTTCCGCTTCAACAAAGGCTAAATATTGAGAAGCCAAATCTCCTGGCTCATTACTAACCGGTAATTTCTGCGTTAAACTGGCACCTTCAGAATCTGTTCTTGCAACAATAATTCCGTCATCCACTCCCAATTCTAAAAACGCATACCTAATGGCATTCAGTTTGGCAATAAAATCTTCATGAGGCACCGTAACTTTTCCATCCTGATGTCCGCATTGCTTCGCATCAGAAACCTGATTTTCAATTTGAATCGCACAAGCGCCGGCTTCAATCATTTTCTTCGTTAACAAATAAGTCGCTTCTTCATTCCCAAAACCTGCATCAATATCGGCAATAATAGGAACTACATGTGTTTCAAAATTATCAATTTGATTTTGCACATCTTCACCTTTTTCAAGTCTTCTGAATAAATCATTTAACTCAATTGCATCTGCTTGTCTTAAGAAATCATAAATTTCCTTTATTAATGCCGGAACAGTCGTTTTTTCGTGCATCGATTGATCTGGCAACGGTCCAAATTCTGAGCGTAATGCAGCTACCATCCAGCCAGAAAGATATAAATATCGTTTACTTGTTGTTTTATGATGCTTTTTAACAGCAATCATATTTTGCTGCGCAACAAAACCATGCCAACAACCTAATGATTGTGTGTAATTTGAAACATCGGCATCATATTCTGCCATATCTTTTCTCATAATGGCAGCNNATAGCAGAACTATAATTACTTTGTGCTAAATTTTTCATAATTTTGTCGTGTATTTAATTTTTATGGTTATTTATATGAATCACCCTTTAATTTCGCGGTTTTTGGGTGATTTTTTTATAGGTATTTATAAGCTTTTAAGGTTAAGAATTCTTCAAATTTTTCCGAGACGACCAGAGAATCAAACAATTCGATGGCCAACTTAAATTTTCCGTTTTTGAAGGCAACTTCTCCAACCAAGTCTTTAATTTGACGGATTTCTGATTCCAATAATTCAATATACAGTTCAACCGTAAATTTTCTGCCATCATCCATAGTCGAATTGTTATGAAGCCATTGCCACAATTGCGTTCTTGAAATTTCGGCTGTTGCGGCGTCTTCCATCAAATTGTACAAGGCTGCAGCTCCATTTCCCAACAACCAGGATTCCAGATATAAAATGCCGACATTGATATTTTTGCGAATTCCATCTTCCGTAATCGTTCCTTTTGGCTGCTCCAGCAATTGAGATTCGGTAATTTTTAAATCATCTCTTTTTTTGTCGATTTGATTAGGCTCTGGCATATATTGATTAAAAACTTCCAATGCTACCGGAACCAATCCCGGATGCGCCACCCAAGTACCGTCGTGGCCATTTTTTGCCTCGCGTTCTTTATCAATTCTAACTTTTTCGTAGGCGATTCTGTTTGCCTCTTCATCATTTTTTACCGGAATTTGTGCTGCCATTCCACCAATCGCATGAACATTTCGCTTGTGACAACGCTGAATAACCAACAAGGAATAAGCTTCCATAAAAGGTGTTGCCATTGTTACCTGACTTCTATCGGGCACGCTAAATTTTTTGTGATTCCTGAATTTTTTGATATAGGAAAAGATATAATCCCAACGGCCGCAATTCAATCCAGCCATATGGTCTTTTAATTCATAGATAATCTCATCAATCTGAAAACTTGCAGTAATGGTTTCTATTAAAACAGTGGCTTTAATGGTGGCTTGTTTTATGCCGAAGTATTCTTGCGAAAACACAAAAACTTCATTCCACCAGCGAGCTTCTAAATAATGTTCCAATTTTGGCAAATAGAAATAAGGCCCGGATTCATTCTCTAACAATTGTTTCACATTGTGAAAAAAGTACAAACCAAAATCAACCAAAGAACCCGACATTTCTTCTTCATTGATCAATAAATGTTTTTCGTTCAAATGCAAACCTCTTGGCCTCACACAAAGCGTGGCGACGGTTTCGTTTAATTTATATTCCTTTCCGTTTTCATTTGAAAATGAAATGGTTTTATTGATAGCGTCCCTCAAATTTTGTTGCCCTTCCATTAAATTGCTCCAGGTTGGGGAATTGCTGTCTTCAAAATCGGCCATAAAAACTTTTGCGCCTGAATTTAATGCGTTGATGATCATTTTCCTGTCAACCGGCCCCGTAATTTCAACCCTTCTGTCCAGCAAATCTTTTGGCAATGGCGCTGCCGTCCAATCACCCTCTCTCACTGCAACAGTTTCTCTCGGAAATTCAGGAAAATTTCCTTTGTCAAAATAAATTTGCTGGGCAACCCTTCTTTCCAACAATTCCAATCGTTCGCTGTTAAATTTCTCATGCAACTGCACTAAAAAATCCATCGCTTCATTTGTCAGGATATCGCTGTAAGAATTTTTTACATCTTCTGAAAAAGATACCGGGTGAATTGTTGTTTCATTAAATTTTTTCATTTTGCTATGATTTTATGAAGGCAAACATAAAATAAAGTTTTTGATAAAACAAGCGAACGTTCGCTAAATATTAATTTTAGATAAATTTTTATTATTTCGCTAAAAAACATACCTTTGTTTTATGAATATCGAAGAAGAATACATCCGTTTAATCTTTGGCTTGAAATTGAAGCAAATCAGAACAGAGAAAAATCTGTCCTTATTTGGGCTTTCTAAATTGACAAATATCTCAAAATCGTACTTAAACGAAATTGAAAAAGGCAAGAAATATCCGAAAACGGATAAAATTGCGCTATTGTCGCAAGTTTTGGATGTGCCGTACGACAATATGGTTTCCTTAAAACTCGACAAAAACCTGGCGCCGCTTGGTGAAATATTGAAATCAAAAATATTAAAAGAAATTCCGTTGGATTTATTTGGTATTCAGGAAGCCGACTTGATCGACATTATTTCAAATGCGCCGGCCAAGGTAAATGCGTTTATAAGCACCTTAATTAAAATCGCCCAAAACTACAATCTTTCGCGTGAAAGTTTCTTTTTGGCGGCCTTGCGGTCTTATCAGGAAGCGCATAACAATTATTTTGAAGACATTGAATTAAGTGTCGAAAAATTTGCAAAAGCCTATCAGATTAATTTGGAGGAAAAAATAAAATCGGAAGATTTAGAAGAAATTTTAGTGGAAGAATTTGATTATAAAATAATCAATAACGGACTTTCCTCTTACACCAATTTAACGGAATTAAGGTGCGTTTTTATTCCAAAAACAAACACCTTATTGTTAAGCGACACTATAGACGAATCACAAAAGACCTTTATTTTCGCAAAAGAACTCGCTTACAATTTCCTGAACTTAAAAGAAAGACTCTATACTTTTTCTTGGATAAAATTTGAAACTTTCGACCAGGTTTTAAATAATTTTATGGCATCTTATTTTGCTGGTGCGCTCATCATTCCAAAAAAAGCGATTGAAAATCAGCTAAAAACATTTTTTGAGCAAGAAAAATGGAATGGCGATAATTTCAACAAAATGATTGCCCAATTCACCGATTCGCCCGAAACCTATTACCAGCGTTTGACAAACATCTTGCCGAAAGTATTTCATTTTAAAAATTTATTCTTTTTGCGTTTCACCAATAAAAATGGCGAAAACAGGTACAAACTTTCGAAAGAACTTCACATTACTCAGCAACAACCTCCTACCGCGAACGAAACACATGAACGTTATTGCAGAAGATGGGTTTCTATTGATCTTTTGAACAGGGTTGGCAAAAATGAAATTATTTCCGATGTACAAATTTCCAATTATCCAAATAATGAGTTAAGTTATCTGGTAATTTCAAGCGCCACCAAAGATCCTTTTAAAGAAAATCACAATCGCAGCATCAGCATTGGCTTGCTGATTTCTCCATTGTTAACCAGCAAAATTAACTTTATAAACGATGCCAATATTAAATCAAAAAAAGTTGGCGTTACCTGTGAACGCTGTCCAATAACCGATTGTGAAGTAAGGGTTTGCGAACCAACAGAACTTCAAAAAATAGCCAAAAATGAAGAAATTGCCAAAACGGTTCAACAGCTTCTAAAAGATTTTTCTTAAAACTGCATTGGCACTTCAATAAAAATCAATTCTGACGCGCTTTTGGCTTTTATGTGAACATTTTTGACATTAGAAATTCCGATAGCATCTCTTTTTCCTAAATTTTCATTTTCAATGTCGATTTCCCCTTCAATAACCATCGCATACAATCCGTGATTTTCAGATTTTAAGGTGTAGCTAAATGTTGAATTTTTATCCATATCAATTCTTGAAATCAACGCATCCTGATGGATTTTCAACGAATTTTCTAAATCGCCCATAGATGAAACCCAAATTTGAAGTTTGTTTTTTCTTTCTGAAGGATCAAATTTTCGTTGGTCATATCTTGGTTCCACATCATTTTTATCGGGAAAAATCCAAATTTGAAATAAATTTATTTCTTCGCTAGGCGAATTGTTCATTTCAGAATGTTGCAAACCGCTTCCGGCCGACATTACCTGAACTTCACTGGCTTCTATGGCAATCCATTTATTGCCCATAGAATCTTTGTGTTTCAAAGCACCTTTCAAAGGAATGGTAATAATTTCCATATTGTTATGAGGATGCGTTCCAAAACCCATTCCGCCCTGAATTGTGTCATCATTCAAAACTCTTAAAGCGCCGAAATTAACTTTTTCAGGGTCATAATAATTTGCAAAACTAAAGGAATAGTTTGCATCAAGCCAACCATAATTGGCTTTACCTCTATTTGCTGCTTTATAAATTATTTTTTTCATTTTATCTTTTATATTTATCAGTTTATCTAATTTTATCAAGAATTTCATTCAATATTTTTGCTTCATCTTCTGAAATTGCATTCATAGGATTGCCTAACTCCTCAACATTAATTTTATCCAAAACTTTTAAACCTTTTTCAGAAATTTTCACAAAAACTACCCTTCTGTCGTTCTCGCAACGTGTTCTTTCAATTAATCCCTTATCGCATAATTTATCCATAAGACGCGTTGCATTTGGCGACTTTTCTATCATTCTTTCCTTCACTGTGTTTACTGTTACTGCTTCATTTGCCCCTTTCAAAATTCTTAAAATATTGTATTGCTGATTGGAAATTTTGGAAGGTTTTAAAAATTCATTTCCCACGGTATTTAGCCAATTTGCGGTATATTTTATGTTGATGAGCGCTTTTACGCGTTCATTGGGAAACTTAGAATTGATGTCTTTTGAAATATCTCCCATCTCTAAAAGGCTTTTTCAAATTTATGAACCAAAACATCCAATTTTTTACCCAATTCAGTATTCACTATTTTACCATCTTTAAAATTTTCATTAAATGAAGGAAAAGGCATACTTCCAATAATATTTCCGCCATTGAAAGGAAATCGGGCCAAAGCAATATCCAAAACCGATTGTCCGCCACGAATTCCAGGCGAAGTGCTTAACAACAACATCGGTTTATTTCGCCAAACCTTGCCATTGATTCTGGACAGCCAATCAAAAACATTTTTAAAAGCAGTGGAATAGGCGCCATTGTGTTCGGCCAACGAAATTACAAATCCGTCCGCTTTTTCAATAATTTCGTTCAATGCCAGCAAATCCTTTGGAAATCCACGCTCCTTTTCAACATCCACAGAAAATAACGGAATGTCAAAATCATTTAAATTCACTTTGTCTAATGTTGCGTTTTTCAACAATCCACCCGTATATTCCGCCAACATTTTATTGATTGAATTTTTACTTGAACTTCCGCCAATGGTTACAATGTTGTTTTTCATTTTTTGTATCTTGAATTTAATTTATGGTGCAAATATACAATTTATTTTTTTAATTACCTAGGTATTTATTATCAAGGTAATTAATTAAGGCAGTTTCACATACATTTTGTACTTTAGCACCTCTTGAAAAGACTAAACAATATGGACATCAACTTCAATAAAAATGAAGATTTCAATAAACTTCAACTCGCGGTACTGAAAAAAAAACTGGTAAATGTTTATAAAGGCGGCGGAGAAAAAAGAACCGAGAAACACAGAGACAACGGTAAGTTAACGGCAAGGGAACGCATAGATTATCTTTTCGATGCCAAAAGCCATTCCATAGAAATTGGTGCATTGGTTGGTGATGGAATGTACCCAGAACACGGCGGGTGTCCGTCGGGCGGCGTCATCGTTAAAATTGGCTATATCAAAGGAAAACAATGCATTGTGGTGGCCAACGACGCTACCGTAAAAGCCGGAGCCTGGTTTCCAATCACCGGAAAAAAGAATTTACGTGCACAGGAAATTTCCATGGAAAATAGATTGCCAATTATATATTTGGTGGATAGCGCAGGCGTTTATTTGCCTATGCAAGATGAAATTTTTCCAGATAAAGAACACTTCGGAAGAATTTTCAGGAACAATGCGGTGATGAGCAGTATGGGAATTACCCAAATTTCTGCAGTGATGGGAAGTTGTGTCGCCGGTGGCGCCTATTTGCCGATTATGAGCGATGAAACCATTATTGTGGATAAAACCGGAAGCATCTTTTTGGCAGGAAGTTATTTGGTGAAAGCNNACCGATTATAAAGCCACCGATGACCACGATGCTTTGGACAAAATAAAAAATATTATCGATAAAATTGGCGATTATAACAAAGCTGGTTTTAACAGAATTAAATCGGTAAATCCGGTTGAAAATCCGGAAGAAATCTTTGGTATTTTACCCGCCACAAGAACCGATCAATACGATATGCTGGAAATCATCAAACGTTTGGTCGACAATTCAGAAATTGAAGAATATAAAAAAGAATACGGAAAAACCATCATTTGCGGTTATGCACGCATTGACGGCTGGGCGGTTGGCGTTGTTGCAAATCAACGAAAAGTGGTTAAAAATGCCAACAAAGAAATGCAATTTGGCGGCGTCATCTATTCCGATTCTGCAGATAAAGCAACGCGATTTATAGCAAACTGCAACCAGAAAAAAATTCCGTTGGTATTTTTACAAGACGTTACCGGATTTATGGTTGGCAGCAAAAGCGAGCACGGCGGCATTATAAAAGACGGCGCCAAAATGGTAAATGCGGTGAGCAATTCCGTAGTTCCAAAATTTACGGTGGTGATAGGAAATTCATACGGCGCAGGAAATTACGCTATGTGCGGCAAAGCTTATGATCCCCGACTAATTGTGGCTTGGCCATCGGCCCGATTGGCAGTGATGGGCGGCGAGCAGGCTTCAAAAGTGTTGTTACAAATTGAAACGGCTTCCCTAAAAAATAAAGGGGAAGAAATCACCAAAGAAAAAGAACAAAAAATACTGGAACATATTCAACAAAAATATGACACGCAAACTTCTCCCTATTATGCAGCAGCGCATTTATGGACAGATGGCGTTATCAATCCGTTAGACACCAGAAAATGGATTGGTATGGGCATTGAAGCAGCAAATCACGCACCCATTGAAAAACAATTTAATTTAGGCGTAATTCAGGTTTAAAAAAATTGTAAATACCTTTTGTAATAATTACATTTGCAGCACATAAAAATATAGAAAACAGTATGGGAAGAGCCTTCGAATTCAGAAAAGGAAGAAAAATGAAACGCTGGTCGGCTATGGCGAAAACTTTTACCCGAATTGGGAAAGATATTGTGATGGCGGTAAAAGAAAGCGGTCCAAATCCAGAAGCCAATTCACGTTTAAGAGCAGTCATCCAAAACGCCAAGGCAGCCAATATGCCTAAAGAAAATGTTGAGCGCGCCATTAAAAAAGCGACTGATAAAGACACTGCCAACTATAAAGAAGTGCTGTTTGAAGGCTACGCGCCACACGGAATTGCACTCGTAATTGAAACCGCTACCGACAATAATAACAGAACCGTCGCCAACGTGAGAGCGGCTTTTAATAAATGCAACGGAAACTTCGGAACATCAGGTTCTGTTGTTTTTATGTTCGACCATACGTGTAATTTTTTGATAAAAGCGGAAGATCTTAAAATGGATTTGGAAGAGTTTGAACTGGAACTGATCGACTTTAATGTAGAAGAAGTTTTTGAGGATGAAGACGGAATTCTGATTTATGCGCCGTTTGAACAATTTGGAGCCATCCAAAAATATTTGGAGGAAAATAATATCGAAATTCTTTCCTCAGGTTTTGAAAGAATTCCNNTATCACTCAATGGAAATGAATTGATGATGCAATTATTTGGCAAAAAATCTTCGGAATTAAAACAGGGAATACATCAAGAAATTATTTGTCCGAACTGTCATTCAAAAAATACCACAAAAGTTACCGTAACCGGCGTTTATAAACACCTTTTTCACATTCCGTTTCTGTCAGGCGGAAAGTTGGGATCTTCCGTTTGCACAAATTGCAACCATACCTTTGAATTGCCAAAAATGCCAATGGACATCAAATTGGCTTATTATGAATTGAAAGAAACCGCCAAAACACCAATTTGGTTTTATTCAGGTTTAATTGGCATTAAAGTGCTGGTTTTGGTTAAAATTTTCAGTAGGTATTTTTANNATTTTGTTGGTTTCCGTTTCCGTAAATTTTTCTAAAAAACAGATTTCCTTAGGAATTTCATAGATTGAAAGTGATTTTAACTGCTGAATCTTATTTAACAAACCTTCATTCTTAATTCCTTCAATAACTAAAATCAATTTCTCGCCGAGAATTTCATCTTTTTTTCCAGATACAAAAAAACGGTTTTCTATTATTGCTGCTAGTTTTTCTTCAATCTGCTCAGGAATTAACTTTATGCCACCAGAATTTATCACGTTATCAATTCTTCCCAGCCATTTAAATTCTGTTGATGAAATGACTTCAATCAAATCATTGGTAATTACTTTTTCTTCTGAAATTGTTGGCGCATCAATCACCAAACAGCCTCTATCATCGACAGAAATTTGAATGTTTGGAAGAATTTTAAAATTAGATTTCTCTACTGCATCCGCAAAAACGTTAAGCTTTTTAACGGCAATGTGCGTGATGGTTTCCGTCATTCCGTAAGTGGCGAAAATTTCGGTTTTTACTTTTTGAATTTTGCTTAACAACTCATTTGAAACCGTTCCGCCGCCAACAATCAGTTTTTTTATTTTATGGATATCAGGCAAAGAATTGTGCAATTGCATAGGAACCATCGCCGAAAAATCGTAGTTTTTATCACTGTTTTTTAGCAGATTTGAAGTTGGTTCCAAAATATCCAAATGCCAGCCCAAAGTTAGCGCCCTAACCAGCATCATTTTCCCGGCAATATAATTTGGCGACATACATAACAACGCCGTAGTGTTTTCCTGCAAATTAAAATAGTCACCCGTTGCTTTGGCGCTATTAATCATATGGAATTTTTGAAGCTGGATGATTTTAGGATTTCCCGTAGAACCAGAAGTTTTTACTTCAACAAAAGCTGTCGCATCAAACCAATTCGTTAAAAATTCAGCCACTTCCACAGAAATTTCTTTGGAAAAATCAATCATTTCTTCTTCAGAACTAAATGATTTTCCCTGTAATTTAAACGCGCTATGAAATGTATTGTTTTTCAATGGTTTAATGGTAATCGTTTATTTGTTTAAACGTTTAATTGTGTTATTGTTAACCAAAAGATGAATTTATCTATCCAACATTTTTCTTTCATTATAATTCCCCCTTCGGGGGATAGGGGGCTATAAACTCATCTTCCTTAAATTCTATCGGTTTAAATATGTGGCCGAACAATTTTTCTTTCCAGTTTGTCCAACCGTATTTTTTTGAAAACAATAACAAAATTAATGGATACAAAATAAATACCGGCACAAACATTTCCCAATCAATAGAAGGTTCAGAAATATCCACCATCAAAGCATCGGTTTGAAAGACCGTCCAGTTTGTGGTAACCAAAACTGCCGCAACAATATTGTTTGACGCGTGAAAACCCAAAGCCAATTCTGTGCCTTCATCCATCAAGGTAAAAATTCCCAGCACCAAACCTGTTCCAATATAATACACCATTGTAAACCAGCCCAATTTCTCCACTTCCGGATTTAAACCGTGCAACAAACCAAATATTGCGGATGTTAAAATGAGCGCCACAAACGAATTTTTAAACCAGGTTCCAAAACCTTGCATTAAATAACCTCGAAACAACAATTCTTCCATGCTAGTTTGGATGGGCAGAAACAAGAAAGATATCAGCAATAAAATAAAAAACGGAATGGGTTTAAAATTCCAAACATAATCTTCGGGCGCCATAAAATAGCCAATAGTCACCATAATTAATCCCACAATTCCCCAAACGATAAACGCATAAAAAAATCGTCCCCAATCTACTTTTTCCCTGCTGGTAATGAGGGTCACTATTTTTCTTTTATGAAACAATTTTATACCTAAAAACAAGGACAGCAATCCGAACAAAAAAGTAACAATAATCAATAAAAGATACAAATTTGCATTGATTCCTAAACCGGAAAAGCTATTGCTGGCGGACAGCATAAAAGTTCCCGCATCGTCTGCATAAATGTAGGCAACTAATGATATAGGGATGATTCCCACAATTTGCCAGCCAAAGAACAGAAACATTAAAGTGAATAAGTAAGCAGTCCACTCGTTATCTCCCTTATAAGCTTGTTGAATAAATTTCATCGTTAAATTTTAAAATTCCATTTTTTATTATTGTTATAAAGCAAATTTTCACCTTTTACCTCTAGCGGACTTTCAAAATTATTGGTAAATAAACTTCCGGTTCCCAAGCCTTGCGGTAGTTTATTTTTTAAGGTGTAGGTCCACTGTGCAATGGCATTTAAACCGATATTACTTTCCAAAGCCGAGGTAATCCACCAGCCGGTATTTTGTGTTTCAGCCAGTTGAATCCATTCGGCACTACCTTTAAAACCGCCCACCAAACTGGGTTTCAGAATAATGTATTGTGGTTTTATTGTTTGTAGGATTTCCTGCTTGTCTGTTACATTAAAAACACCTATTAATTCTTCATCCAACGCAATTGGAATGGGTGTTTTTGCGCATAATTGGGCCATTTCATCAATTTGACCCTGTTTTATGGGCTGTTCAATGGAATGAATTTCCAAATCAGACAATCTTTTTAATTTTTCCATAGCTTCTGACGGAAGAAAACCGCCGTTTGCATCAACGCGCAGTTCAATTTCTGCGGAAGAAAATTCATTTCTGATGCTTTTCAACAAAGAAATTTCCGTTTCAAAATCGATGGAGCCTATTTTCAATTTTAAGGTTGAAAAACCCGCTTTAATTTTTTCAGAAATTTGCTGTTTCATAAAAGCTTCGCTTCCCATCCAAATCAACCCGTTTATTTTTATGGAATCTTCAGATTTGATAAATTTCGAAGGATACAATTCATAAGGATTTTCGCTTTTTAATGATAAAAATGCCTGTTCCAATCCGAATTGGATGGAGGGGAATTCAATAAGTTCAGCAAGTAATTCATCAATATTTTTATTGATATTTTCGCAAAGCCAAGCCAATTTTTCTTCATAATCTGGTCTGTCATCGGAGCTTAAACCTTTAAAAACAGCGCATTCACCATAACCCACTTTATTTCCATCAACCAATTTCAAAAAATAGGTTTCCTTGGTGCGCAAAACACCTCGCGAGGTACCGCTAGCCTGTTTAAAGTTTAAGATATATTTTTGAAAAAATGCGTTCATTCATTTTATTAAACGCGAAAGATACAAAATTTGAAAATTTATTTTATATTGGCATAAGAAATTAAAACTGTTTTATGGAGCTGCCTCAAATACCAAATTTGATTTATTACGCGATTCCTTTTTTTATTGTAACAGTGATTATTGAAGGCATTGCTATTTTCAAAAAAAATCCTGAAGGCTATAACATTAAAGACACTTTCGCCTCTTTATCAATGGGCGTTGGCAATGTATTGTTTAATTTGTTAAGCAAATTAATCGTGGTTTTTGTAATCACTTTTTTATACGAAAATTTTAGGTTGGCCACCATTCCATTTACTTGGTGGGCTTGGTTGTTGATTTTGTTTGCAGACGATTTTTGTTATTATTGGGCGCACAGAATCGGACACGAAAGTCGGTTTTTTTGGGCATCGCACATCATTCATCATTCCTCCCAAAAGTACAATTTAAGCACCGCTTTGCGCCAGACCTGGACTGGCGGATTTTTCAGTTTTGTATTTTATTTGGCCTTACCATTTTTGGGTTTTCATCCGTTGATGATTTTTACGCAGATGGCTGTCAGTTTAATTTACCAATATTGGATACATACCGAATTAATCTACAAAATGCCCCGTTGGTTTGAAGCTGTTTTTAATACACCATCACATCACCGGGTTCATCACGGTTCAAATCCGTTGTATCTGGACAGAAATTACGCGGGAATTCTCATTATTTGGGATAGAATATTTGGCACTTTTCAACCCGAATTAAAGGAAGAAAAGGTTATTTACGGATTGCATTCAAACATCAACACTTACAATCCCCTAAAAATTGCATTTCACGAATGGGTTGATGTTTTTAAAGACGCCTCTTCAGCAAAAACTTCTTTTGTAAACAAACTTGGCTATTTTATTAAACCGCCGGGTTGGAAACACGACGGCTCAGGCTTGCTTTCTGAAGATTTAAGAAAAGAATGGCTAATGAACCAGCAAATTAATGCTGACATAAAACAAAATTAGCACTGCAATTTGCTTTTCTATAATTTTAAACTGCCGCCAATTTCAAGCAAAATCAGCTCTTTTTTTGCTTTGGCAAACTTTTCAAATGCTTTTTTATGATTTATTTTTATTGGTTCGAAAGTGTCAAAATGAACGCCCAACACTTTATTGCAGCCCAAAAACTTGGTCGCTATAATGGCTTCATCTAAACCCATCGTGAAATTATCACCTATCGGCAAAATCGCCAAATCGAGTTCTCCAATCACTTGGGGAATTAATTTCATATCGTACGTTAAAGCGGTATCACCGGAAATATAGATGCGGTGATGGCTGGTTTCTATGACAAAACCACCCGGTTGCCCTCCATAACTTCCGTCGGGAAAAGAACTGGAATGAACGGCATTTGTATAATGCACGGTTCCAAAATCGAATTTCCATTTTCCGCCGTGGTTCATTGGATGCCCCTTAATTCCTTTGCTTTCAAAATAAGTGACGATTTCAAAATTAGAAATAATGGTGGCTTTGGTGCGTTTTGCGATGGCTTCAACATCCATAATATGATCCTGATGCGCGTGGGTGATTAAAATATAATTGGCTTGTAATTTATTGATGTCAATGTTTTTTGCCAATTCATTTCCTGTAATAAAGGGATCAATTAACAGTGTTTTGTCTTTTGTTTCGATACTTAAACTTGAGTGGCCTAAAAAGGTGATTTTCATAATGGGAAGTTTGTTAGATGATGTTGCAATTTAATAAAATAAATCCATAAAAAAACCACGAAAAACGAATTTTCCGTGGTTTCAAACAAACAAATATTAAAGCTTATGAATTAAAATTGATACTTGAGGTAGGCAGTAAAATTTCTGCCCGTTTCATAAATATGGCCTGCGGATGTATTTGAATTTTGATAAGAATAATTTAAATGTTCATAATAGTTCTTGTCAAAAATATTCAACACCGCAAATCCGATTGAAAAATTGGTAAAAGTGGTTATTCCGGCTCTTAAATCCAGTGTACCGAAACCTGGCGTTTCTTCTTCCATAAATGATGCAGAAACTCGGTCTTGTTTTGCCACCAATCTCGAATTTAACGCAAACCAAAATTTATTTTCTTCAAACTTAACGCCCAAGTTTGCCATAAATGGCGGAATTTGCGCCAAAGGCTCGTCCAAATCTTCATTTTGGGCACGCGTATAAGAAAGTTCAGAAGTAAATGACAATTTATCTGTTGCACTCACCTTAAAATTAAACTCAAATCCGGTTTGTGAAGCTTTATCAATATTGACAAATTGTTTCGCATAAACCGGTGGGGTAGTCGGCATAAATTTTCTTGGAATATTGGTGTTCACCACGCCATAAATATAGTCCTGCAAAAAAGAATGAAATACCGAAGCGCCCACTTCAAAAGCTTCAAATTTCTTTAAAACCGACATTTCAACCTGGTAATTAATTTCGGGTTTCAAATTAGGGTTTCCGACATATTCATAAGGATCCACACCAACATTAAAATGATTGATAAAACGTTCGGTCATTGATGCCGTTCTAATTCCCCTTCCAACGGCAAATTGTGTTTGAAATCCGTTTTTTTGATATTTTACAGAAGCATTTCCGCCGATATTCACTTCCGATTCGTCCTTAATTTCGCCGCCATACAACGCTTCAAAATCGGGCGCAGGATCATTTAGCTTTGCTGAAATAAAATCGGCCCTGATGCCAGCCGTAATTGTGGTATAATCTGTAATTTTTATTTTTTCTTCTGCAAAAATACCAATATCATTTACGTCGGCATCCTGCCAAATTTTATCCACAAAAGTTTTGGGTGCTGGCAAAACATTGCCATTCATTATTTTTACAATGCGCGTTCTGTCTCCTTTTCTATTGAGTAAATTGGCATCAACGCCGGCAAATAATTTTGAATTTTCAGAAGTATTAAATACCATTTCGGCTTTACCACCGTAAGAAAAAGATTCCACAGGCGATTTTGCATCGGTTGCCAAAAAGGTTGGTCGATTTTCGTTGGTCATTAGATGATCCACATACGAGTAAAAAGCCTTAAACGTAAAACTGCTTATTTTTTCAGAAATATTGTCGAATTTATAATCAACTCCTGCCAATAAACTGTCATCGTATGGTGAATCCATCGGCAAACCGGCGTGCTCAATATTTCGCGCAAAAGATTGTCGCCAGCTGAACTGCAATCGTTGGTTATCGGTTGGATTTACACCCACCTTAACGGAATAATCTGTTGTTCTGAAGGATGATTGCACCTCATCTCCATTTCCGTCGGTATAATCGCCGAAATCACGATAAGAACCATTCAACTGAACATCAAATTTCTTGGCTACATACACCAATGATGCGCCATTTACCATATTTTGGCCGTTGGTTTCATAACCGCCTTCAACACTTCCGTGGAAACCAAGTTCGTTTTTTGATGGATTTTTGGAAACCAAATTGATAATTCCACCAAAATTTTGTCCGAACCGAACCGTAAAAGGACCTTTTACAATTTCAATTTTTTCAATTTCCTCCGGAATTACGTGCGTTGTGATTGGATCCATCCGGCTCGGACAAGCATTGTGAATTTTCATTCCGCCATCATATTGAACATTTAACTGCTCCTGTTTAAAGGAACGAAAAACAGGTTCAGAAGCATAAGCACCGCGCTTTACGATGGCAAAACCCGGAATGTCTTTAAACAAGTGACCAACGCTTCGAGGCTGGCTGACCCTTTTTTCGATATCATTGATGATAACAGACTGGGAAATGTCTCGCAACGGATTGGCATCCACAATAATTTCACTTAAATCTATTTGAGCCGACTGCATTTTAACCAATAGTTCGTTTTGTAAATCCACAACAATGGTTTTAAAACTGATGTGTGAAATTTCGGCTTTATCACCGTCTTCAGCCTGAACAAAAAATTCGCCATTAGCATTGGAAACGGTCACCGATTTATTTTTAAGCATTTTAATGGTTGCATATTCTATGGGATTATTCGTTTCTTCCGAAACAATTTTCCCTTTTATCACAGCAGTTTGCGAATAAGCTGTTGCAACACTAAACATGACTAATAAGATTAGTATAATATTATTTTTCATTTGATAATTTCGTTTTGATATTTGTTTTTAAACCCAATGATTTTTCCGAATTTATATTTAAAATATATTCGGAATTAGCCCAAGATTAATCTTTACCAAAAAATTGATATTGATGAAAATTTAAGCTTTAAATAATTTGTTATTTACTTGATATGTAATACATTAAATATTTATAAATCCATCAGAACCCTAATTGGCCACTAATTCAAGATTTTATAAATACAGCGAACTAAGCGCTGATTAAAGCACTAAAATTTCAAGAAATAAATTAAATAAAAAGCGTAACTGATAAAATTAGGAAACGAATTGTGGCGGTTTCAATAAAGACTGATAGAAATCTTGTGAAGTGTATTTATTAACAAAAAATCTATGGGTATAAACTTCTTCGAAATTTTTCAGAGAATAGGAAAATTGATCTAAAGGTGAAACTGGGTACTTTTCAAAATCAATTTGGGGAATGGTAGATTTATGGTCGTGATTGTCGTGATTTGCTTTGTTTATCTGTTTTTCCAAATAGCATTTACCATTACATTCTAAATAAGGTTTGTCCCTATTCTCGCATAGTACATTGGCAATATAATCATAATTGGCATAATACTCTATAATTGGAACCAGCGGACGAACCATGGCCAATAAATAAAGCAGGTAAAAAAATATGCCAAAAAATTGATTTTTCATTTATCAATTATATACAAGACAAATGTATCTTTTATTTTTGAATTTCAAGGTGACAAAAGTCACTTTATGCCGCTAATAATGTTCCCAAACCAAATAATATTGCAAACAAAAAAGTACTGAGTGCCAATTTNNGATTTTGCATCGGACACACTATCGCGCATATTGTTTAAATTTAACACGCCAATACTCAAAAATCCAATGGAAAAGGCCGGTAAAAAAATGGTAAGGTCCAATTGTTTTGTGAACAAATAATAACTGCCGCAAACACTCAACAATCCGAAAAACAGGAATACAAAGAAATCGCCAAATCCGCTATAACCATAAGCTTTTTTTCCAACGGTATATTTTACGGCGGCTGCAATGCTTGCAATTCCCAACACAAAAAATACCAATAAGTTTANNCCATCGCCATAATCGTTGGCAAAGTTTGAAATAATTTGAAAACCAACTGTGGTTAACAATGCCAGAGAACAAATTAACCAATTAAAATAACCATGAGATGCCGCCAAAAAACTGCCTACAATAATCCCTGAAACGGACAATGGAAGGGTTCTTAAACGGGCTGCTTTCACATAGANNTATTGCAAAACGGACAACCAGTGGCAATAATATTTGGTTTTGTTTCTAATGCCTCTTCTGTGCGTTCAACATTGATCTCTTTATTTCCTTTTTCAGCATCCTTAAACATTTGCGCTCCACCGGCACCACAACAAAGTCCGTTGGTTTTACAACGTTTCATTTCTACCAACTCCGCCTCCAATTTCTCAATCAACAAACGTGGCGCTTCATAAATATCATTTGAACGGCCCAAATAACAAGGATCGTGAAAAGTAATTCGTTTTCCTCTAAATTTTCCTCCTTCGATGGTGATTTTTCCTTCATCCAACAAAGATTTCAAAAATTCTGTATGGTGCAAAACTTCGTATTTACCTCCGAGTTCAGGATATTCATTTTTTAAGGTGTTGA
>DPCK01000162.1 GCA_003516285.1 Lutibacter sp.
ACTCCACATCATTCATGTTGATGTTCCCAAAGAATTCAATATCAACCGGTACACCATCAATTACCAATAATGGATTGGATGAAGCATTTATGGAACCAACGCCTCTAATGCGAATAGTTGGTGCTTCCCCAGCTTCTGGGTTGGTAGCCTGAATATTTACCCCGGATACTTGGCCAACCAAAGCATCATCTGCTCTGGCAGTTGCAATTTGGTCTAAACGCTCATTTACGACCTTAGAGATGGAGCCGCTTAAATGGGATTTCTTTTGTGTTCCGTATCCAACAACCACAACTTCGTCTAAACTTTGTGTGTCTTCTGCCAATACTACTTTTAAAGTTGTTTGATTTTTTACAATAATATTTTGGGTGACATATCCCATAAATGAAACCTGAAGGACATCACCAGTTTTCACATCTAACTGAAAATTTCCGTCAAAATCAGTTGAAGCTCCTTTTGAAGTATTTTTAACAACAATACTTACACCCGGAATAGGCGAATTATCATTTTGTGCTACAACATTACCCTTTAATACAAAATTGTTTTGCGCAAATAAAGTGATATTGAATAACAATAAAATAATTATGGATAGCTTGATTTTTAAATTCATAATTTAATATTTAATGTTGAAAATGTTTGTTTTTAATTAATACTGTTTAAGTACAAATTGATTGCATAGATCTTTAATCTTAAATTACATTCTCTTTAAAAACAACAATTACACATTAATGAATTGTTTTTTGTAATTTTGTGGAATCGTGTTTTTATTAAGTAATAACATGTGTCTAATTTTACTTCCCTCCAATAAGAAGTAAGTTAATTTTAAAAGGATAGGCGTGCACCTGTCCTTTTTTTATTCTAAGTTATTGTATTTCATTAATAGACTGGTTTTTTTGGTTAATATTATATATTATATTTGGTTTTCCAATTTGGTTAACCAGATTGGAAAACCAAATATAAATTAATTTACAATTAAAACAAACTTATTTTAAACTTATTTTTATTGCTAACCCATTTTAAGTCTATTTGTTAGCCCCTGTAAGTGATTCAGAAGAATATTAATTTGAGAATTTAAGAAAACGTTATAGTTAACCCATAAAATCTTCCCTGATAGGGCTAAAAACATCAATTAAAACGCCTTCTTTTTTACAAATTGCGCCATGCATTACATGTGGGGGAATATAAAAGGAATCACCACCTTTCATTATTTTGGTTTCTTCACCAATGGTTAATTCAAATTCACCGCTTACTACATAAGTAACTTGTGAGTGATAATGCTCATGCATTGACCCAATGCCACCTTCATCGAAATGCACATTTACAAGCATAATTTTATCATCATAGCCCATTATTTTTCTTTTTACCCCAACTCCACATACTTTCCAGGCAATGTCATCTCCCATAATAAATTCTTTACTAGCTCCGAAACTTTTCATTATATATTTATTTAATTAAAATTATTAAAATAATAAGCACCAGTCCATTCAACCGACTTATCTCCTATTTCTATCTTATGTTTTGAGTTATTTGAGCTGTCATTAAGAGCCAATACAAATAATTTCTTTTCGTTATTTTCCCTTGTTACAACTATTGCGATATAATTGGCATCATTAAAAACAACCTCAACATTTTTAACATTACTAAACGCATTGGTTGCAATTTCATCTACAGGATTGTAGTTTCCATGAGACTCAATAACCGATACATAAACAGCATCTTTTACGTTCTTTTTTCGAATGATAAAACCAGCATCCCGTCGCAGATTAAAATCAGGATCATTTGCACCAATTCTGGCAAAAATTAATTCATCGTCTTTTGAAACAAATGAAGTTAATGTATAAAAACGCTCATTATTAAACCAAGTTAATTTTGCATTTTCACCATCAGATTTTCCAACACCTTCATTCCATAAATGTTGATAACCATTTTTTTCTCCAAGCTTTGTTAAGATCGCAGGAATCGTATATTTAAAATTTGTTGAAATAACTTGCCCCATAAAATAATAAGGTAAATCATATTGATTTTCTTTTGCTGAATTAACTTTTACAATATCCAATAAATATGGATTTTCAAATTTTTCATCTTTAATTATAATCAAGATCCTGTGCAACTCTGTTCCTGGGTAAGCATTGTTTTCTTTGGCACTGATTATTTGAACGGCTGGATTTGAAACATCGAACAAATATTTATTTGAATGATTTAAACTGCCAATTTCAAAATTGCCACCAAAATGCGATGTTTCATTTTGGACAATTGTATTATGCGCAATGGTTTGTTTTGCCCAAGTGGTGTTTTCCTTTAAATAGTTACCGCCTCCTTTTTGTTGAATATTTACAAAACGTGCCAATCCATAATCTTGTAAAACCTCATTTCCTCCCTCATAAAATGAAAAAGAAAGCTTATCATAATGTCCGTGACTTAAGCCTTGTGAAGAAAACTTAAAAACCAAAGCCATCTCATTTTTTGAACCATTAGCTCTTAATATTGCAACGCCACCCTGCTTACCATCTGCACCATCAGTATATTCAACCGATTTTTTTAAGAATGGTTTTGCCAACTCATCACGAACACCCATAGCAACTGACAATCCGGTTTCATCTAACAATACTTCACCTTGTTCTTTTGCAATTGATAATAATTCTGGTTGATTTCCACCAAAAAAGTATCCAATATCAACAGAAGAAACCAATTCACGCGAATAATATGACATCCCTTTTTGTCCATCATTTAAAGGGAAAAATTCACCGTCAGAATCCGTTAAATTCAATAACGTATTTATTGACTTAATCAAAACGCCATTTTTGTATTCAAAAATCTTCATTTCTGGTTTTACATTTTCAAGTGCTTCAGCGAATACTAAAAATGGGTACATGGCATATCGTTGATAATATGGTCCCTCTGTATAATATCCATCAGGAGAAAATGGTTCATCGATATTAGCCAAAAAACCAACTTTCTGTCCTGCTTTTTTAATAAATCCGCCATCGTTATCCTTTTGATTTGGATTAATATTATCAGTTTTTAAACCATGTAGCGCCCTATCTAACAACTCCTTGTCATTCATTACCAATGCAATCATTCCAACAGCGACATTGCCCCAAGTACTGTGGTTGTGCACTCTATTAAAAAATTGCGGATTACCAAGGGAAATAAAATCGGCAAATGGCCTAAAAAGATTTTTTTCTAAATGCTTACGCTCGTTTTTACTTAAATAATCATAAATGCAATCATAGGCCTGGCTAACATAAACCAACCAATTGGAATCATTTAAGCACTGCCAAAAAAGCTTGCCTCTGGCATAAGATCTCTCTTGTGGATGAATTGGCAATGTGGGATACATTTTCGCATAAGCCATAAGCATATCTTTAACGTAAATTGCATACTTCTCATCATCCAGTATCTGATATAAAACACCCGCTTTTTGTATGATGAGAAAATTTCTTTTATGACGCTCATGGGTATATCCGCCTGAAAAATCTTTAGGAATAGGAACTTCAATTCCCACTAAAATTTCCGCATCGACTTCTGCTTTTACTTTCGCCAGGGTTTGATCAAAAATTGGAATTGTTCCCAATTGCGCTCTTATTTTTTGAACACCTTCTTTGGTCAAAATTAAACTTGGGTGATCTTGCGAATATCCGTTTTGATAAACAAATGAAAATGTTGCAACTACGAGGACTAAAATTTTGTATTTAAAGTTTTTAAAATTCATTCTTTATTTTTTGTAAATTATTCCTAAATCTGACCCGTCAATAGCTTTTCCTTTTAATTCCGATTTTTCGGATAATTGGAAAGTTCCTTCAGAAAATTCGGGATTCAGGTTCCATAAATTCTCAACTGTATATTTCTGATCTCCCGAAATTTCTATTTTATCCGTATTAAATAGATTATTATTTTTAATATTTACAATAGGGTCTCCAACAACTAAATATATAACCATTGTTTTTGAATTGTTGAAAATGTTATTTGTAATATCAGTAACCTGAACACCATATAAGGAAATTGCAGCTTTATATTTGTTTCTTGTTCCGTGTCCTACTTGATCAAACATGTTATGGTCTAATTCTAAAAATGGCCCAAAGGTACTTTCATCTGTTCCGCCTCTGTACAATCTTAATACACTTCCCTGCACGTCTTTAAAAATATTGTTTTTCATAATTACATGTTCCGCATTGTAAACACCCGTATCATCTGTCTCTTTGTCTAAAGCCATGATATGCCCAGTAATATTTTTAAATGTTGAGTTCTGAATACTGATCGTATCTGCAAATGTGCTTCTATAAACTTTAAGAACATCAAATGAATGGTTTACAATTAAATCAACAAATTCACAATTATCAATAAATAAATTGTAATTATTGTTCATTGAATGTTGACTGGTTCTGATAACTGCATTGCCTGCATAATCAGGAGCTTTGGCACCATCAAATTTAATGCCCTCGAAAGACAAACTTCCGCCGTTTTGAATATCAAAAGCCGACATTTTTTCAAATAAAATAATGGCCTTTTCATCTCCTGAAGATTTAAATGTTAGCGGATGGGAAACAGCAACTGTTTTGGTTAACAAATAGGATTCTCCGGAAGATAATTCAATAATGTCTCCAGGTTTTGAGGTGTTTACAACTTCAATTAACGTATTTATTCCTGGTTTGGCTTTGATAATTTTTCCTGAATTTAAAGCAACATTTTTAGCCTCTTTTGAATACCAGCTTACCCCTGTATTTTCTTTTGTGGCAATTTTAGGGCTAATAGTTACTTTTGTTTTTAGGGCAGGGGATGCTGGAATTAAAAAGCCCATTTCATTCTTCACTAGCTTCAAGTCAAGTTTTACAAATCCGCCCGGAATTCCAGTTTCAATATTGGAACTTATACTATTGTTTTCGAATTTAATTCCACTAATATCATCATAAACGGTAAAAATATTGTTCAATTTATCATGATAAAAAATATTATCGGAAATCTCTGAATTAATTGGCGTTGCGCTTCTTTCAGAATCGCTGCCTGCACATAACTGAATGTAATCGCAATTTATATAGGTATTGTTTTTTACGACGGCGTCTTCAACCTGAAAATACCTGTTCATTGGAGAATTAGGAACCCCGTTCATCATAACAAACGCGCCTCTGAATCTATACCCTGTAAGTCCAAATGAATAATTGTTGATAACTGTTTGCTGACCATTGATAACCCTTACACCTCCAGTATTTGGCTTGCCGTTTCCAAGAAAAACATTCCCGTCAACAATTGTTTCATTTCCATGACGCATCGTTAATGTTCCAGCACATTCATAAAAAACATTATACTTATAAGTATTCTGGCCTGCTTTATTTGAAATTATCTCATGCTCACCATCACACCTGTCAAAATAATTAGACGTAACATGTGTATTAGAATTTGTCAAAGAAAAATGACTTGTTCCAATTCTTAATGTTTCACCTCCATTTGATCCAAAATTAGGCCGTGGTCCAAAATAATTATGATCGATTTGATGATTATTCTCACGGCTTGCCTCAGTATCCAATCCTACGGCCATGGTAACGCCTAAATTTCTTTTTCCGGAAATATGGTTGTGATCAATTCTGTTGTTTTTACCATAAATAGAGATCCAATAATCTTGTTCCTGTCGCTCCGGATTGCTGAAATTATCGATTACGCATTCTGTTAAACGAGAATTGTTGGCCAATTCGTTTTCATTTTTTCTGAATGAAATAAGTTCATTTGTTGGGGTATGTCCGTTTATAAAAACCAAACCTTCCACAATTAAATATTCTCCTGCTAATTGTAAATTTGAAGAACCTTCGATACTTACTTTCCCTTTTTCCTCAACGGTAAGTTTTATTGGTGATTCTTTCGTGCCAACACCTTCAAAAACCAATTCAACATCCTTCCAAACTCCATTTGCCAAAGTAATAACATCACCTGGCTTTGCAATAGAAACTGCTTGATTATATTCATCGATATTTTTCACTGGAGTCACGCCTTTATTTTGTTGATTACAAGAAAAAAAAATGGAAGTAAGGAATAGCAGGAAGAAAATAATTGTTTGTTTTTGTTTCATAATTAAGGCATCAATTACTGGTTAACCAGTTTGGTTTACCAAATATATAATTATTTGTTTCTTAAACAAAATTTGTCACTAATTTTAACATTGTCCAATGACTTTCAAAATAATTCAAAGTTATTGGAAATATTCCATCAAGGCCAATATACCGTTGTATGAAATGACACAAGAGAAAAATAGTGCCGAAAAAAGTCCTGCATTAACGCCAAAACTGGTTTTAAAACCTTTCATTACTTTTTTATTATTGACCATTAGTATGATCCCAAATACAACAATGGGTAATACAAAAACATTAAAAACTTGGGATAAAATTTGCATCTCAATCGGATTTGCGCCAAATACTGGAACAATTAAGGCAACAACACTAGCAATGGCCGTAACTATTCTAAATTGTCTAGAATTTGTGTCTAGTTTGCCCGATTGATAATCGGCAAGTAACAAGGGTGTTATTAATAAACATGGGAAAATTGAAGATAATCCGGCGCTTAATGTGCCAAAAAAGAAAATAGCGACCGCAAATCTTCCTGCCACCGGCTCTAAAGTATTCGCCATATCTAAAACCTGTGTAACTGGTTTTCCTTGATGAAATAATGCACCACTGGCAACAGCCATAACGGAAGCACTAATTATGAAAATTAAAATAGCTGCAGTGATGGAATCTTTCCTTTGCTCATTTAAATTTTTTATGGTCCACCCTTTCCCTTTGATAAAAAGTGGCCGCGATAAAAAAGTTGCAGCGGCCATAGTGGTGCCTACAAAAGCGGCCAGCATCATTTTACCGCCCTTTACTTCTGGAATTGAAGGTATCAATCCTTTTACGACCTCTATAGGAAGTGGTGAAACGAAGAATAGGGAAACAATAAAAGACAATCCCATAAAGGTAACGAAAATCACTAAGATCTTTTCAAAGAAAGTATATTTTCCAACCAGCATAAGTGAATAAAATATGCCAATTATTACTATTGCGATTGTTAAAACAGCCTCATATTTAAAGTGTCGCAATCCTTCAAAATTCATGGCAAAAATTTCAAATAGCAAGTTAGATGAAATGCCAAGAATACCCATTAAAGAATTCCATTGCCCAAAGGTTATTCCGACAATGATTAAGATGGCTAAAATTTTTCCGCCTTTAATATGTTTTTTAAATCCATAAAGTGCCGTTTCTCCAGAAATTAATGTATAATTTCCATAGGCAAACATCAAAACTCCAGAAAATATACAACTTAACAAAAGTACCCACAACAATTGCATTCCATACGTGCTTCCCGCCACAATCATTGAAGTCACGCTCCCTGTCCCGATGGTATAGCCAATTGCAAAAATACCAGGTCCAAAACCTAAAACTAAGGCAATAATTTTTTTTATTAAAGATCTTTCACCTGTTACTTCTCGCATAATATTTATTTTATATTTAGATGTTCCATTAATATTAATTTATTTCTATTTCCAATCTGTATGATAAAACTTTTCTGTATCGTCATCAATTCGTTGATAGGTATGAGCCCCAAAATAATCTCGTTGCGCCTGAATTAAATTTGCTGTCGAATTTGCCGTGGAGAAATTATTTAAAAAATTAACTGCTTCACTAAAACAAGGAATAGCCAACTCATTCATAATACATTGTGATATCACATGGTTTGCAGAAGGCTTTAATGATTTAATTTGTTTCACAAAGCTTTCATCAATCAATATATTATCAGTTTCTTTTAAAATAGCGACCATGGTTCGCATTAAGTCAGATTTAATGATGCAGCCATTAGTCCAAATTCGGGCAATTTCACTTAAATTTAAATCCCATTTATATGTTTTGGCTGCCTCAGAAATTAAATTAAACCCTTGATAGTGATTTATGATTCTGGAAAACTGATAGGCATTTAAAACCTCATCATTTAATAGGTCAAGATGCAATCCTATATGTTCTTTACCATATTTTTTTTGTAAATTAATCCTGTCTTCTTTATAAAATGAAGTGTATCTGGCAAACAGGGCAGATGCAATTAACGTGCTTGGAACACCCAATTGTGCAGCGGCAATTGTTGCCCAATTACCGGTGCCTTTATTTCCTGCTTTATCCATTATTTTATCGATTAACCAATCTTCTCCGTCTTTTTTTCTTAAAATCTTAATAGTGATATCCAACAAATAGCTATCTGACCCTAACTTCCAGGATTTGAGAATAGTTGAAATCTGCGCTAAATTATTGCCCGTCGCTTTTAAAATACTTAATACCTCGGCCAATAGTTGCATTTCAACATATTCAATCCCGTTATGCACCATTTTTACAAAATGACCACTTCCTTCATTTCCAATATAGGCACTGCAAGGCAAATTATTTTCATCTTTGGCGGCAATAGTTTCTAAAAATGGTTGAACCACTTTATAAATATCTTTATCACCTCCGGGCATAATGCTGGGCCCGTTTAAAGCACCTTCTTCACCCCCGGAAACACCTGCTCCTATAAAATGAATTTTTTTTGACTTTAAATAATCAAATCTTTCTTTTGTATGTATATAATTTGAGTTTCCGCCATCAATTAAAATATCTCCTTCTGATAGGTAAGGAATAATATTTTCAATTACCATATCAATTGCATTTCCTGCGTTAACCATTAACATAATTTTTCTTGGTTTTTGGAGAGAATTTACAAATCCCTCTAATTCATCAAATGGAAGAGCGTCCGAAAGCACATCATATTCTTTTTTAAAATTTAGCGCAACATTTTCTTCTAAACCCGAAACGTGTCTGTTATAAATTGAAATTTTAAATCCATTTTTAGCCAAATTTAAACTTAAGCTCTTGCCCATTACCCCTAGTCCAATCAATCCAAAAACAGCTTTATTTAAAAATTCTTCCTTAATGAGGTGAACTATTTCTTCAGGGGATAAGCCAATATCAATTTGTAGCGCATTGTTTGGCGCTTCTATAATATCAAATTGTGATTTTAATAAAGTGATCGGCATAAAATGAGGCTCCCTGTTTTTCAATCGTTCATGCACCTGATCAATGGATCCATTTAAAAAAACCCATTTTACATTTTTTTCAATCCCATTACTTAGTAGGTCTCGATATTTCTCTTTTAATGCAGAACAGGCAATAATGCAGTTATTTGTAATTAATTGATTTTTAGCAAGCTCATTCAATCTTGTTAACCACCCAAACCTATCATCATCATCCAGTGATACACCACTGGCCATTTTTTGTATATGCTCCTTAGAATGAAAATCATCACCATCAAAAAAAGGTAACGACAATTCTTTTGATAAAAGTTTCCCGATAGTACTCTTGCCTGTACCCGATGTTCCCATAATAAAAATGACTGTATGATCCCTGTTTATCATTCTCCTCGTGTATGATTATTGTTTATATTTTTAAGAGTATAATAATTGGTTTACCAGTTTGGTTTACCAAAAATACATATATTTGCTTATAAAACAAGAATTTCCTTAATAATTAATTCAGTAGCATCATGACAATATTAACCTCCTTTACCCGAGAAAAATTAATGAAAGTTAGCACAGCAACCATAGCGACCTGTCTTTTTAAAAAAGGATTTAAAAACCAATTCATACAAAATGTACAACCGCTGAAATTAGGAAAAGCAAACATGGTTGGTGAGGCTTATACTTTAAGATATATCCCTGCAAGAGAAGATTTGAATCAAATAAATGTTTTTCGCGCCCCCAATCACCCGCAAAGAGTAGCCGTTGAAAATTGCCCTGAAGGTGCTGTGTTAGTTATTGACAGCAGAAAGAACGCAAAAGCAGCATCAGCAGGTTCAATACTTGTTACAAGACTTATGGTGAGGGGTGCCGCCGGAATTGTTACCGATGGCGGATTCAGGGATTCCGCTGAAATAGCAGCATTAAATTTTCCGTCATTCCATCAAAGCCCTTCAGCGCCAACGAATTTAACATTGCATCAGGCTATTGATATAAACGTCCCTATTGGATGTGGCGATGTTGCCGTATTTCCGGGCGATGTTTTAGTGGGTGATGATGATGGTGTGATGGTAATCCCGGCAAATATTGTTAATGAAGTTGCCGATGAATGTGTCGAAATGACAATTTTCGAAAATTTTGTTTTAGAAAAGGTAAATGAAGGCCAATCTATAATTGGTTTATATCCACCAACAAATGAAAATACCTTAAAAGCATTTTCTGTCTGGAGAAGAAAATATAATTTATGATAGTTAAACCCCCACATCTCCAGCAGTATTCCGTTTATCCTGAACTTGTTTCAGGATCTTATGTTTAATATAAAACGGCATACAGCTTCCAATTCCGCGCAGTAAAAACCACCGAAAAGGTGGTATTTACTTTTTGCCTTTGCTGTCATTGCGATCGCAGAGAAGCAATCTGTTAATATGATGTGTCGATTTTACTCCGTTTCCATTAGAATGGTCTCAACTAAACAGCATGTTTAGCAGGTAATAAGGTGTTCGCAATCCGCTTCATTTTGTTCCGTAAAATATATCTGCAAGGGCATTTAGATAATAGGACAATCTTAACTTGTTTCAATAGTTATTTATGAAAACCCCAATTCCGATAACAAACCCTTGCATATACCACAAATAGCCCTACTGCGGTGACACATCCTCGTTTAGGGCTATTTGTTTATTTTACTTCACACATTACACGGCTTACTCACGCACAGCTACTTTTTTACCCAAACCCTTTAATGTTTTGCTACGCAAGACTTTTATTTGGGTAAAACCGCTGATTCATAATTTGGCTCGCCTGCTGCTCGCTCGGGCTAAAAAAGGGTGTCACAGTTTTTGAAAGCGCCATTTTGCATATGAAATAACCGCCTTGTCCCCACGAAAGTGAGGATCTTATGAAATTTATAGAATCCTTCTTAATTCGGATTCATTGAATAGGGAAGCGGTTATCACATATTGCAAACGCTCGCAAGAGCAAAGTATTCCGTTCATTGTTCCTCGTTTTGGCGCTCCGCAAATTGTAATTCAAATAATAATTTCCTGTCCAAATAACCAACAACAAAAAAGCATCATTCAACAACCAAAGCGGAGCGCACACCACTCGTCACGCTTCTCTGCATAAATTGCCCTTGCCCATCCGACGCCTCAAAAACAGCGCCACCCTTGCGTGTACCACGTAGGCGTGGGACGCACTTATGCCGCTGGCAACGTGCTCTACCCACACCACCCTCGCTCAACTTCGCTGTCGGCTCGCTTAAATGCTACCGCATTTATTAGCTGCGCTTTGTTTGGAACTAAACAGGAGAAATACTGGTTTTGCTTTCTAAGAATCATCCGGATTAAAAAAATAAAAAAAGCAAGTAAAATTATTTGGCTCCCATCACCCAAACCTATTGGCTATAAAGTTCAAGCCCTGCGGGTTTTTAAAAAAATCTCCACCCTCAAATTTTGTAAACAATAATTATTCAAAAAAGAACTGAAAACTGCCACTGCCAACTGCCAACTAAAACCCGGGTAGTATTTTTTCAAAAAAACTTGACAGCCATCCAACGCCAACAAGTAAACTACTTTCTTTTTTTCTTTTTTCTTTTAAAAATTGAAGCGCGAAGCGCAGCAGAGCATAATTTAAATGCGCAATTATGTCAACTTTTGAAATCAGAACTCACCAGATCGGAAGGACCTATTCCGGACCTCACTTTTTTATTTTATGTAAAGGACTGAACAGCGGCAGACCTATGCCGGAACCCTGCCCAAATTGCTTTGTGATCACGACAAGCTCCGAGGATCTCCGGGAATCATTGTTTTACTTGTGTCTGGCCCTTAAAGCAGGGAAGTA
>DPCK01000047.1 GCA_003516285.1 Lutibacter sp.
TGCTCATCACAATTCCAAAAAGAATTCCCACTAAAAAAAACTTTATAAACTTCATAACGCTAGAATATTAGGGGTAAAATTAACCAAGTCATTATTAAGCCTCCAATAAAAAAGCCAATTACGGCGATTAATGAGGCCAATTCTAAATTGCTCAAACCAACGATAGCGTGACCAGATGTGCAGCCGCCTGCCCAACGTGCGCCAAAACCGACCAAAAAACCAGCGATAATTAAAATAGCAAATCCTTTTAAAGTGAGCATCGTATCAACACTGAAAATTTCATCGGGCAAATAAGATTGGCCAGCGTTCATAATGCCAATATCAGCCAAATCTTTTATCGTTTGCGGATTTATAGCTACCGCGTCGGTTGTTGTTAAATAATTTGATGCTATAAAACCGCCAGCAATAGAGCCGGCAATAAAAATCAGGTTCCATAAATTCTCTCGCCAGTCAATTTTAAAATAGTTGACAAATTTTCCGGCTCCGCCAATGGAACAAAATGTTTCCAGATTTGATGAAACCCCAAATCGTTCACCAAAATAATAGAGCAAAAACATAACAAACGAAATTATAGGACCGGCAACATACCATTCCCAAGGTTGCATAATAAAATCCATAATATATATTTATAACTATCAAAAATATCTTAAATTTTAAATTATTTTGTGATTATCATCACATAATTTAAAATTCCAGGATCTCAATCTTATTTCTGTGCAGTTTAATTTTTCCCTCATTTTCAAGTTGTTTCAGCAATCGTGAAATAACGACACGGGAAGTATGCATATCGTATGCGATATCTTGGTGCGTTGTGTTTAGTGAGGTTTCTCTCATAATTTGGGCTTTGTCCGTCAAATATTTATACAGTCGCTCACTCATATTCATAAAGGCCAAACTATCTATAGTTTCCATCATTTCATTTAAACGAATGTTATAGCTTTCAATCACAAAAGTTCGCCAGGATTTATATTTTAACATCCATTCATCCAATTTTTCTTTCGGAAGAAAAATAATTTCAGATTCTTTTTCTGCGGTAGCTCTAATTCCGCATTTGCCATTTGAAATAGCGCTCGCAAACGAACTGGCGCACGTGTCTCCGCGTTCCAAAAAATACAATAAAATTTCCTCTCCATTTTTATCTTCGCGCACAATTTTAATGGCGCCTTCCAACAACAAAGGAATTCCTTTCATTTTATCGCCTAAATCGACCAATATTTCATTTTCGCGCAATTTTTTATATACGCCTACCTGAACAATTTCATCTATCAATTCCTTTTCAAAAACAAACGAATAATATTTTTCTAGTTTTTCTCTCATTTTTCTATAAATTCTAAAATTTTTGCCGTTGCCCCCGTTTTATCAACAACTTGTTTTTTTGCGATTTTGCCTGTTTTCAGTCTCAATTCATCTGACTGATAAAATTTGTCTAAATGCAAAGATAATTCTTTAGAATCATCAATCACAAAGCAAGCCTTATTTTTCACCAAATCAATTGCTTCATTAAATTTATGATAATTTGGGCCAATAAGTATTGGAATGCCAAAAGTTGCCGGTTCCAAAACATTGTGAACACCGGTTTTTGTGAATCCACCCCCCACATAAGCCACATCGGCTTCACTGTAAATCTTGGTCAGAATTCCAACGGTATCAATAATAAAAACCTGAAAGTGAGAAAGATTGTTATCGGCCTTTTCTGAAAACAACACCACTTTTTTTGAAATGCTGTTCTTTAAATCTGCAATATCTTTTGGGTTGATATTGTGTGGCGCAATAATAAATTTTTCATTTTCTGAAGCCTTGTTATTGATATAATCCACCAACATCGTTTCATCTTCTTTCCATGTACTTCCTGCAACTACCGTGTATTTATCATTTATAAATTCCTCTATAAACGGAAGCTTGTTGTTTTGTTGGGTAATTTCAAAAACACGGTCGAAACGCGTATCGCCGCTGACGGTAACATTGTTGAAATTGATGCTGTTCAGCAATTGTTTGGAGTTTTCGTCCTGCACAAAAAAATGAGAAAAAGCAGTCAGCGATTTCCGCATCCAACCGCCATATGATTTAAAAAACAATTGATTTTCCCTAAATATCCCGGAAACCAGCAAAGTTTCGATATTTCGGACATTTAGTTCTTTCAACAGGTTTGGCCAAAATTCATATTTCACAAAAATGGCCAATTTCGGGTGAACAATATCAAGAAAATTTTTTGCGTTTTGGGCCGAATCTAAAGGCAAATAACAAACCACATCGGCATATTCATAATTTTTACGAACTTCATAACCTGATGGCGAAAAGAAAGTCAGCACCACTTTTCTGTTTGGAAATTTTAATTTTAGCTTTTCAATAATGGGCCTTCCTTGCTCAAATTCGCCCAAAGAAGCGCAATGCATCCAAATGACTTCATCAGATTCTACAATTGCCTGTTGCAATTTAAAAAATGTTTGTTTTCTTCCATCAATAAAAAGTTTGATTTTTTTATTGAAAAGTGCCGTTATTTTTAAGACAAATTCGGCAAACAAAATAAGTATGTTGTATAAAAAGTACATCAGCGCAAATGTAGTAAATAGCACATAAAAAAAAGCCCAAACTTTAAAGTTTGGACTTTTAAAATAGCTAAAATCTAAATGTTATGCTTCGATTGGATCGATAGAAACAAATGATTTATTGTCTTTTCTTTTTGAGAATTTCACCAAACCGTCCACTCTAGCGTGCAAAGTATGGTCTTTTCCCATATATACGTTATCACCAGGATGGTGTTGAGTTCCTCTTTGACGAACAATAATGTTACCTGCAATTGCAGCTTGTCCACCAAATATTTTTACGCCTAGTCGTTTCGATTCCGATTCCCTACCGTTTTTTGAACTACCGACTCCTTTTTTATGTGCCATGGCTTAAATTATTTATCGATTAATTATTTTTTATTTTTTAACAAAGCTTTTGCTTGTTTTACCCACTCTTCAGATTCTATTTTGTCGCGAGTAATCCCGTCAATTGCAGAAAGTTCTTTTCTATCATCAACTTTTAACTTACTAATTTGCTCATAAGTATAAACACCAACTTCATTTAACTTTTCTTCAAAAACAGGCCCAATTCCGTTGATTTCTTTTAAATCATCAGCTTCAGCTTTTGTTGCAGTACCAATGCTGTGTAATAATTTTTCAACATTAATTTCTACACCACTTTCTTCTACTCTGTTTTCTGCTCTAGTAACCAAATTATCACTTACTTCAACTTCTTCTATTTTAGAAGTAGTCTTTTTAGCTTTAGGCGCTTCTTTTTTGGCAGCCTCTTTTTTCTTAGCACCACTGGCTAAGATAACTTCAACCTGAATTTCAGTTAAAGCCTGGCGATGACCATTCTTTTTTCTGAATCCTTTTCTACGTTTCTTTTTGAAAACGATTACTTTATCACCTTGAAGGTGACCTAAAATTTTGGCCGTTACTTCGGCTCCTTCTATAGCTGGGGCGCCAACTGTTATTGTACCATTATCGCCAACAAGAAGAACTTTATCAAAAGAAACAATTGCTCCTTCTTCTTCTTGTAAACGGTGTACGTAAACTTTTTGGTCTTTCGCTACTTTAAACTGCTGCCCTGCTATCTCTACAATTGCGTACATAAGCTTTGTTTTTATTCGCTTTATTAATTAAATTAGTTGCCTTTTCTACTTAGGCGGGTGCAAATATATGTCTTTTTTCTTATTTCTGCAAAACAAATTTACGGCAAATAAATTGCTCATTTTAAGCTTTAAAGATTTGGCATTCTTAAGATTGGATTAATTATTGAAACGGTGTTGACTTTCCCAAAAAAAATAAGTAGCTTTGAATTCGTTTTTGCTATGAAATAACCACAAAATGAATTCGCTATTTCCGCTACAAAATTGTAACATCTTATTAACAAGTGCGTCCTATACGCCATATTAATTTAATTAAACTTAGTAATACCTATGAGAAAAATGATCTATTTAAGCTCTTTGGCGCTATTTTTAAGCGTTAGCCTATTCGCTCAAAAAGTTGAATTTGAAGAGTACGATTTAAATAACGGCCTGCACGTTATTTTACACAAAGACAATTCTGCACCTATTATCAGCACCTCTGTAATGTACCATGTTGGCGCCAAAGATGAAGTGGACGGACGCACAGGATTTGCACATTTTTTTGAACATTTATTGTTTGAAGGAACAAAAAATATTCCTAAAGGCGAATTTTTTAAAATTGTATCAGCCAATGGCGGTGCAAACAATGCGAATACCACACAAGACCGTACTTTTTATTATGAAACATTTCCATCAAATAATTTAGAATTGGGATTGTGGTTAGAATCTGAACGTATGTTACACCCTGTGATTAATCAAGTTGGTGTTGATACACAAAATGAAGTGATTAAAGAAGAAAAACGCGCCAGAATCGACAATGCGCCTTACGGGAAAATTGCTTATCGCACTGGTATTAATCAGCATATCTTTAAAAATCATCCTTACAAAAATTCCGTTATTGGAAGCATGGAAGATTTAGATGCAGCAAAATTGCAAGAGTTTTTAGATTTTCATAAAAAATTCTACGCACCTAACAATGCTGTTTTAGTGGTTGCTGGTGATTTTGAGACTGAAGCCACCAAAAAAATGATTGAAAATTATTTTGGAGATATTCCAAAAGGAGAAAAAGTTGATAGGGTAACTATTAAAGAAAATCCAATCACGGAAAGTATTAAAGTTACCGAATTCGATTCGAACATTCAAATTCCTGTAAAATTATTTATATACAGAACGCCATCAAACAAAGATAAAGATTCTTATACTTTGGATATGGTTTCTTCCATTTTAACAAGCGGAAAAAGTGCCAGATTGTACAAAACGTTGGTTGAAGAGAAAAAAGCGCTTCAGGTTTTGGCATTTAATGATTCACAAGAAGATTACGGCGTTTATATTATGGGCGCATTGCCAATGGGCGCAACTACTTTAGATGAATTAGGGGTTGAAATGGATGCCGAAATTGCCAAACTTCAAACTGAATTAATTTCAGAAAAAGAGTTTCAAAAATTACAAAATAAATTTGAAAACAATTTCGTGAATTCAAATTCCGGTGTACAAAATATTGCCAACACTTTAGCTGCAAACTACACGTTGAAAGGCAATACAAACTTAATTAACGATGAAATTACCATTTATCGCTCCATAACCAGAGAAGACATTAAACGTGTGGCAAATGAATATTTGAACAAAAACAGCCGCGTAGAAATGGATTATCTAAAAAAGGAAATTGAATAATACTAAAGATGAAAAATAATATGAGAACCAAAATAACAACATTAATTGCATTATTTCTTATTTCTTTAGGAGTAAACGCACAAATCGACAGATCGCAACAACCAAAAGCCGGGCCTGCACCTACTATTAATTTAGGAAAGCCACAAACTTTTGAACTTAAAAACGGGTTAAAAGTAATGGTCGTTGAAAATCATAAATTACCAAAAGTTTCCGCTACCTTAATTTTAGACAACGGCCCTATTCTTGAAGGTGAAAAAGCCGGATTGACAAGTATTGCCGGAGGAATGATGGGGAATGGAACAAAAACAATTTCAAAAGACGCATTTAATGAAGAAATTGATTTTTTAGGCGCTAACTTAAATGTTGGAAGCCAAAGTGCCAGTTTCAATACCTTGTCTAAATTTTTTCCAAGAATTTTGGAATTAACTGCTGATGCTGTTCAAAATCCGCTATTTACAAAAGAAGAATTTGAAAAAGAACAAGCCAAACTTATTGAAAACATTAAATCGGGCGAAAATAGTGTTGCTGCAATTGCCGCAAAAGCACAAAATGCTTTGGTTTATGGGAAAAATCATCCTTATGGAGAATTTGAAACTGAAACTACCGCCAAAAATGTAACTTTGGATGATGTTCAAAATTTTTATGCCACTTATTTCAAACCAAACAATGCCTATTTGGTAATTGTTGGCGATGTTACTTTTAAAGATGTGAAAGCTCAGGTAACCAAACACTTTAACAATTGGAAAAAAGGAACAATGCCGGATTATGAAATTCCTAAAGTAGCTGATGTTGCCAAAACCGAAATTAACTTTATTGATATGCCAAATGCGGTACAATCTGATATTTCTGTGATAAATACCGTAGACTTAAAAATGAGCAATCCCGATTATTTTGCTGCTTTATTGGCCAATAAAATTTTTGGTGGTGGTGGTGAAGGTCGTTTATTCTTAAATTTAAGAGAAGACAAAGGTTATACTTACGGCGCTTATTCAAGAATTGGAAATGACGAAAGAACTTCAGCAACTTTTAAATCATCTGCTTCTGTAAGAAATATGGTGACAGACAGTTCTGTGGTTGAATTTATGAAAGAAATCAAAACTTTTAGAGATACCAAAGTTACTGATGAAGAATTGAAAAACGCCAAAGCGGCTTACATCGGAAGTTTTGTGATGGCACTTGAAAACCCTGCTACAGTTGCAAGTTATGCTTTAAATATTGTCACTAAAAAATTACCTGAAAATTTCTACCAAACCTATCTGCAAAAAATAAATGCAGTAACAGTTGAGGATGTTCAACGCGTTGCCCAAAAATATTTCAGTGAAGACAACGCAAGAATTGTCATTGTAGGAAAAGCGTTGGATGCTTTGCCAAACCTTGAAAAATTGCCTTATGCCATCAAATATTTTGATAAGGAATCAAATGCCGCTTCAAAACCGGAAATGTCTAAACCACTTCCAAATGGTGTGACCAAATTAACAGTTTTGGACAATTTCTTTAATGCTATCGGCGGTGCCGCTAAAGTGAAAGCGTTAAAAAGCACTTCGGCTACCTATGAAGCAAGCGCGATGGGAAGCGTTATATCAACAACCGAAAAAAGAACATCAGAAAAATATGCCAATGAAACCAGTATGGGCGGAAATGTAGTGGCTAAAATTGTGATGACTAAAGATGGCGTGTTTATGAACAAACAACCATTACCAGCGCCAATGGCCGCTGAAATGACTTATACCATCGGAACATTTTTAGAAATGGGATTGTTAAACAACGAAAATTCTAAACTAACAGGTATTGAAAATATTGACGGCAAAGATGCTTACGTTATTTCAACCAAAGGCGAAATTGTTTCATCTTCAGTTTATTTTGATGTTGCAAGCGGATTAAAAGTTAAGGAATTGCAAGTAATCACCATGCAAGGCCAAACCCAAAATCAGGAAGCAACTTTCAGCAATTACCAAGAATTTAACGGAATTAAGTTTCCAGGCACGAAAACAGGAAGTTTAGGACCTCAAAAAGTTGAATTTAAATTAATAGGCGCTAAAGTAAATGAAGGCGTTTCGGAAAGTGATTTTCTATAAATAAATCAATATTTAATAACAATTATTTAAAACGGCTCGAGAAATTGAGTCGTTTTTTATTTGGCCTTATTTGCCAGATAAACGCCAACCAAAATTACCAATCCTGAAAAGAATTGCAGAAATGAAATTTTCTCTCCATCTAAAATTCCCCAAGTGATGGCCACAACAGGAATTAAATAAGTGACGGAAGATGAAAATACCGGCGTTGACAATTGTATTAAACGGTTAAACATAACGGTTGCAATACCGGTGCCAACAACCGCCAATATTGAAACATAAACCAATGAAGATGTTGTGACATCATTTATCTCAACAGATTGAAAAAATCCGGAAAACCACAACACCAAAAATGCAGGAACAATTAAAATTGCAAAAATCCCAACTGTGATACTCAAAGCGTCTAAATCGTATAAATATTTTTTGATGAGATTCACATTAAAGGCATAGCCAACGGAAGCGATGATCACAAATCCCATATATAAGTATTCTTGTTCCATATGAATTTGCGCGCCTTCCAAAATGAGCATTGCTGTTCCCGCAAACCCAATTAAAACACCTGTCAGCTGTCTTCGTTTAAATGTAAACCCAAATACCATTGCGCCAAAAAGCAAGGTATTTAAGGGCGTTAAAGCGTTTAAAATAGAAGCGATGGAACTGTCTATTTTTTGAAGCGCAAAAGAAAATAAAAATACGGGGAAAAAAGAGCCCAACATTGCGTTCAGGGTTAAATACTTCCAATGCCGCTTTTCAATTTTAAGCAATCGGTTAAACCCAATAAGCAACAAAAAAACTGCAGTGATTATTATTCTTAACGCGCCAACTTGGATTGGCGTTAAGCCTATTAAAGCTTTTTTCATTAAAATAAAGGAACTTCCCCAAATTAATGAAAGCGCAATTAAGTATATCCAGCGTAATTTCCTGTTTTTCATGCCATAAATAAAATACAAAAATCGCATAATTATCCGGATTTAAATTTATTAGTTTTAACTTTGCGAAATCACTTAAAAAGAAGTCAGTTATGAAAAAAGCACTATATATTTTATCAATGGTTTTTGTTTTATTTTCCTGCAATGACAATAAAAAGGAGGTTTCCGGAGAGAATACAGGAATTGAAAAACAAGAAATTGCCGCCAGCTATAAAAGTATAACCATTGAAATTGAAGGAATGACTTGTGAAATAGGCTGCGCCAAAACAATTGAGTCTAAATTATCAAAAACTGAAGGCGTTACCTACTCAAAAGTTAGTTTTGAGGACAAAGTAGGACAATTCACTTATGATGAAAATAAAATAAGCAAGGAAGATATTGCAAAAAAGATTGCTGGCATTGGCGGAGGCGCTTTATATAAAGCCACTAAAATTACTGAAATTGAAGAAATTAAGGCATTTGATGAAAATAAATAATATTTTTTTTTATAATTAATAAATTTGTTGTTAATTTGCACCAACAATAAAATCATATCAAAAAATGAAACAATTTAAATTTTTTATAGCAATTGCACTTTTTGTAAGCGTTTTTGCTGTTTCTTGTAAAGAAACACCTAAAGAAGAAGTACCTGCAGTTGAAGTAACTGTAGAAGAAGAAGCTCCAGCTGTAGAAGTTGAAGTAGCTGTTGATACTGTAGCTGTTACAGTTGAAGAAACTCCAGCTGCTGAGTAACACTTTTTTCTTTTAAGAAACTAAAAGCTTCAGACTACTGAAGCTTTTTTTATGCCTTTTGTTTTCTTAAAGAGTCGTACAAAAATAACAAACCCATAAAATAAAGTAAACCTATCAATTGGTGGCTTACGCCAAAAAACAGCGGAATTTTACCTTCAACATTTAAAACAGTCAAAATTCCCAACGCAATTTGAACCCAAACCAATATTAAAGTGCTGTTTAGCCATTTTTTAGAAGCTTCTTCTACCACATTTCTTAATTTAAAAAATAGATAAATTGTTGCAGCCGCCAATATATAAGCCAACATTCTGTGCGTAAACTGAATTAATGCCGGTGCAAATAAATAGGAGTCGTAATTAATCATATTGTGCCAATCCCAATTTGTTGAATTCGACAAAACGCCGGGAACAAATTCCCCATTCATATCCGGCCAGGTTGGATAGTACAATCCTGCTTTCATTCCGGCCATAACCCCTGCCACTATCATTTGCACAAATGCAATGCCTATCACATAGGAAACTATTTTTTTGGAAGGAATATTGATTTTGCTTCCCAATAAATAAACATCAGAAACAGTTTTAACCATCGCCCATATCACCAAAACAGCCAACGTAAAATGAATTGTGAGTTTATACGCGTTTACCCAAGGCCGGTTCACAAGACCGCTCTGAACCATAATCCAACCCGCAGAAGCAGTTAATATGGTTAACAAAATAACAATGCCCAACCGCTTTATCAAATAAAAATCGAGTTGCTTTTTAAGGACAAAAATGATAAAAGGAATTAAAAAAATAAATCCGAGTGAACGAACCCAAAGGCGGTGAAAATATTCCCAGAAATAAATAAATTTAAAGTCTTGGATGGTAAATGTTGAATTAATTTTATGGAATTGTGGCGTTTCTTTATAAAGCTCGAATTCATTAACCCATTCTTCAGCATTTAAAGGCGGAATAACACCCGTGATAATGTCCCATTTGGTTATGGAAAGCCCCGATCCCGTTAAGCGGGTTATGCCACCTATCACCACTTGGCCAATTAACATAATCAAACCAATAATCAACCAGATTCTGATGGTTTTTGTGTATTTAAAATTATTTACTGTTGATTTTTCCATTCCAGTGTTTCAATTAAATGAATGATGTCTTTTTCAACATATTTTATGGCCGGCACAATGGAGTCATAGTTTGGACGTGAATAAAAATAGAGTGCCCCGGAAAGGACGTGATTCACGCTGTCGGTTGCCCTAAATTGTATATTTGTGGCAACGCTACCTTCAATATTATACAATTTTGCAAAAACCCTTTTTTCCAAGTTTTCATAGGGAACTGCATTTATAACATCGGCTTTTATGGTATGTTCAAAAGTTAATTTTTCAACTTCCTTCAAAATTTCGTCTAAATCGTTATTTACTGGCCGATAAGTTATATGGATTGTCGCTTTTAATTGCGGATATTCAATACTTGCCCAATGCTTATTTTTGATGTTGATTTTAGCCAAATTTGATATTTCAAACGAAAAAGGGCCGTCGGATTCAATTTTCTTATATGTTGCTACCGAATACTTGAGCTTTAAGTAAGGAGCAGGTTTTGGCAATGTTTCATTTTTGCAGGAGAACACAATAAATGCCAAAAAAAAGATTGTACAAAATTTTCTCATATTACTCATTTACATACGCCCGATCAATGCTCACTTTTACCTGTTTTATTCTTTTTTTGTCCATAAGCTCAACTTTAAAGGTATATTCAAAAAAAGAAATTATCTCTTGCTTTCTCGGGAATCTTCCGTGAATTTCTAAAATAAAGCCGGCCAAAGTTTCAGATTCTCCTTTATTTTCCTCAAATAAACTGGAATCTTCTATTTCTAGAATTTTATAAAAATCTTTTAAATTTATTTTTCCGTCAAACAAAAAATTGTTTTCATCAATCATCGTATATGGCGCATCATCCTGGTCATATTCATCGCTAATATCACCCACAATTTCTTCAATCACATCTTCTAGGGTAACAATGCCGCTAGTGCCTCCATATTCATCAACAACAATGGCCAAATGATTTTTCTTTTCCTGAAATTCTTTCAGCAAATCGTCCAGTTTTTTATTTTCAGGAACAAAATAAGGTTCTCTAATCAATTTTTGCCACTCAAAATTTTTGACATCAATATAAGGCAATAAATCCTTGGCATATAAAACGCCTATGATTTCATCAATATTTTCGTCGTAAACAGGATTTCTAGAAAAACCTTCGTTCACAATTTTTGCCACCACATTTTCATAGGATTCATCTTTTGAAAGCGCAAAAATATCAATGCGGGGCGTCATGATTTGTCCAGTTTCCGTATTTCCGAAACTTACGATTCCGCGCAATATTTTTTGGTCGTCTTTGGTGGTGGTTTCGTTGGATGTCAATCCGAGTGCCTGCGATAATTTTTCTACCGATAAGCTCGATTTCTGTTTCCCTAAATTATTTTCAATCATATTGGTCAAACCCAACAACGGAAAACTAATAAATGAAAGCATCGACACTAAAAGTTTAAGCGGATAAACCATTATTACCGCAAACTTCATAGAATTTCTTGAGGCATACAATTTGGGTAAAACTTCCCCAAAAAGCAAAATTAAAAAGGTAACTAAAACAACTTCAATCAAAAATTTTAATAAGCCAGAAGCAATTTCAGCGAACAAAAAATCGCCTATATAAGCAAAAATCAACACAATAAGAATGTTGATGAAATTGTTTGAAACCAAAATAGTGGCCAGTAATCTTTTTGGCCGCTCAAGCAATGAAACAACTGCTTTTTCTTTGCTTGATTTTGATTCAGCGGCTCTGTTCAGATCTGTTTGGGTAAGCGAAAAAAACGCAACTTCTGCTCCGGATATTAACGCGGAAAGAATAAGCAATAAAAAAAGGGTGACAATACTCAGCGCTTTTGAAAAAACAGCGGCAGATAAAAGAATAGATAAAAACGTGGGTTCAGGATCCAACTTACATAAATTTAATTAAACTTTAGAATGGCAAATCATCCTCTTCCGGTTCATTTTTGGCTATTTCTTGACTTAAAGATTCCAATGGTTTTGCATCCATTTGGGGAGCTGGTGCATTCAATTCATTTTTGGTGGTTAAGAAAGTCATATCCACCACGTGAATTTCTGTGGTATATCTTTTAGTTCCGTCTTCGCCTTCCCATTGTCTTGTTTTTATGCGGCCTTCAACATACACTTTATCACCTTTGGATAAATATTTTTCGCAAATTTCGGCCAATTTATTTCTGACAACAATATTATGCCATTCTGTAGTGGTAACTTTTTCACCAGTTTGCTTGTTTGTATAGGTTTCGTTTGTAGCAATGGGAAATCGGCCAATTGAATTTCCGCCTTCAAAATAATGCATTTTGACCTCATCACCCAAATGCCCTATCAGTATTACTTTATTTATTGTCCCAGCCATTTTTTAAGTATCAATTAAGAAACAAAAGTACTAAAAAAAAGAGTCAGATTTATAACGATTTAAAAAATTATCAATCAACGCTGGCACAGGATATTTATTAACAGTTTTCCACGGAATTGAAAAATGATCTGAAACAGTGGTGTTTATCACCCAAAATTTGGCATAAATATGTTGATGTGTTAATTTATGAACAAGCACTTCTTCATCAAAAAGCGAAACTGTTGCGGCTGAATCACAAAACAATTCCTTATATATTTTATGTTCAATAAGTTGTTTTTCATCAATAATATCGCTTGTTTCTATCAGCGGAAACTCATAAAGATTTTTCCAAATTCCTGTTTCCCGCTTTACAATCTTGGTTTTCTGGTCACTTGATTGAATTACCAAATAATTAAAGTGCCTCGTTTTAATTTTGGCTTTCTTTTCTTTAACCGGAAGCTCTTTTACCTTGTTTTTTGATAAGGCAAAACAACTGTTGTTTAATGGACAAATAATACAATCAGGATTGCTGGGTCTGCACATCAGCGCGCCAAATTCCATCATTGCCTGGTTGTGTGTGCCAGGATTTTTTTTATCAATAAGTTCTTGTGCCAATTGCTTAAATATTTTAATTCCTGCGGAAGAATTTATGGAAGTGTCAATTCCAAAATACCGCGCCAAAACGCGATAAACATTCCCGTCAACAACTGCAGTTGGCTCATTAAAACATATAGAAGCAATTGCGGAAGCTGTATAATCCCCAACGCCTTTAAGCTTTAAAAGGTCTTTATACGTTGAAGGAAATTCACCCTTAAGTTCATCAACAATGAATTTTGCTGAAAAATGCAAGTTTCTGGCTCTGGAATAATAACCCAATCCCTGCCAAAGTTTTAATACTTGCTCTTCTGATGCAGCCGCCAAATCAAAAACAGTTGGAAAATTTTCAATAAACTTAAAATAATAAGACATTCCTTGGTCAACTCGCGTTTGCTGCAAAATAATTTCCGAAAGCCAAATGGCGTAAGGATTGGCGGTAGCTCGCCAAGGCAGATTTCTTTTATTATGTAAATACCAGTATGTTAAATGTTTAGAGAAAATCATTCGGTTTTTTATAAAATACAATGATACATCTTTTAATTAATTAAATTTTAATGAATTAACTTTTTGAATTTCATTATTATATCATATATTTGCCGTCTTAATTTTATAATAACATATAACCCATATTAAAAATGACGAAAGCAGAAATCGTATCAAATATTGCAGATAAATCTGGAATAGAAAAAGCAGATGTTTTAGCAACTGTTGAAGCGTTCATGGAAGAAGTGAAAAATTCCTTAGAAAAAGGAGACAATGTTTATTTAAGAGGNNTGTAGGTTAAAAATATTTATTAATTTAAAAACAACTTTTTAATTATGCCAAGCGGTAAAAAAAGAAAGAGGGCGAAAATATCGACTCACAAACGCAAAAAAAGAGCAAGAGCAAACAGACATAAAAAGAAAAAGTAAGCTTGGCTTACTTTTTTCTTTTCAATTTTAAAAGTTCATTGAAATAAATATTTGCAGTTTATGCAAATATTGTTGGGTATATTACCCTGTAAAACTTAGTATAAATCGTTCACATATTTTTTTATTTGAACACAAAACAATTCAGAGTGAAAACA
>DPCK01000041.1:0-12750 GCA_003516285.1 Lutibacter sp.
AAAATGACTTTTTCAGTGGCCTCCCCACACAGTCTCTTTTTTTATATTAACAATTATTGCAACTTACAGGAGAATTCCTGCATATGAAATTATAGTATTCTTTTCCCTAATGCAATGGTCGTTTTTTAATCATTCCACCTTTGGTGTCTTTTATTGGGTATTGGATAACGAATGCTGTTCGGTCAATTTTACCTACCTCTAAAAGCACTCTGGAAACTTCAAGTCGCGTAACAACGCAAAACAATATTTTCCTGTCCGGCATAGCATTTCCTTTTGTGCCATATCCGCCATCAGACCTAAAAACGGTGACGCCGCGTTCCAATTTTGTGGCAATCATTGACTTTATTATTTCAGCATCATCAGAAACAATCATCACACCTATGTATTCTTCTATACCATTAATAATGAAATCCACAGTTTTAGAGGCTGAAAAATAAGTCAGCATCGAATACATAGCAGTCTCTATGCTAACAACCGTAGCCGCAAGCACAAAAAGACAAACATTAAACACCGCGATAAAATCACCAACAGTTAAACTTGACTTCCGGCTTACGGAAATGGCAAGCACTTCTGTACCGTCAATTACAGCACCGCCGCGTATAGAGAATCCTATTCCGGCTCCCAGAAAAAATCCACCAAAAACGGCAATCAAAAGTTTATCATCCGTAATAATCGGCAGTTGAATAAAATGCACCAATATAGCCAATACAAAAATCGCCAAACTGCTTTTGACAGCAAAAGAAATAGAAATTTGCTTTGCCCCCAAAAGTATAAATGGCAAATTGACTAAAATAATTAAAATTGAAAGATTAATTCCCGTTAAAATTTGAAGTAACAAAGAAACACCCATTGCACCGCCATCCAAAAAATTATTCGGAAATAAAAATCCTTTCAAACCAACACTCGCCAAAATTACACCTATAAAAATAAAAATAAAATCCTTCAAATTGCTTTTAAGAACAACTTTACTCACCATTTCTACATCATTTATTCTGAAAAAATTTCTCATACTTTTTATATAATCTTTCATTTATGATTAAATTTTAACTGCTTTTTTATTCNNTTCATAAAAGTAGATTACAAATATTGCTTACAGGTGTTACTCACAATGTTAATTCCGACAAATAGGCTTCCATCAAAAATATGAAAAAATCACAAGAAATTTTGTTTCCTTTAAGTAGTTTATTCTTAAATATTTAGATAAAATGAATTGCAAATAAAATTAAAAGAAAACTCTAAAAAACACAAATATCATAAAAAACCTCCCTTTAAATAGCTTTATGAGAGGCTGATTATTAAGTGTCTTAATTTTTTAATTAAAAGATGTTCTGGCGATTTCAATACCTACAGGATAAGAATAATCACCTTGATCTTCAGCAGTGATAAATATTTCTTTTACATCATAAGGCGTAGATGTTTTTAATGAGGCTGTTTTTGCATTTTTATTTACCAACATTCCTGCATTTTTAGTGCCGTTATTTTCAGTTACAATCCAAACATTGTAATTTTTTTTAGAAGGATCAATCCTGTCGGCGCTAGCCAAATTTTTGGCAGTCACTTCAATAACATAATTGTTATTTTTGTCTTGTTTCTTTTTAGCTGTTATTTCAGCAGCCGGCGTAACACTCGATACCGGAAACTTGGCTGTTGTAGCACAAGATGTCAATAACACCAAAATTGTTACAAATAATAAATTTATCAGTGATTTCATTTTATTTTATTTTTAATTTTATCCCTACTCTAACGGTTTTTCGGAGCCACCCCTTTAAAATGTTTGGTCATTATTGGTCGTAAAATAAATGTTTGCTATTTATACATTTTCATCAAATTCAATTTTGTCTGCGCTGTCAATTTTATATATCGGTTCGTTTATCGGCAATGTAAAATAAAATGAGGACCCTACTCCTTCTGTACTTTCTACCCAAATTTCACCATCATTTTTTTCTAAAAAACCTTTCACCAACAACAGTCCTATGCCAGCGCCTTTATTTTTTTTTCTTGCACTTGCCAAAATATTCATTTGCGGCGTAAAAAGTTTTTCCTGAATTTCTTTTGACATTCCTATGCCGTCATCTTTAATTTCAACAACTATCTTATCATCTTTACTTTTTGCGGAAACTGTAATTTTTCCACCTGGATTTGAATGCTTTATGGCATTTGAAACTATATTTTGAAGCACAGAAAGCAGCATTTTTCCATCGGCAAAAACGCTTTCATTTTCTTTAACCTCGTGGTGAAGGTTAATGGTATTCAATTGTGCCGTTTCATTCAGTTTCTCAAAAACCTTTTGAACATAGCCTAAAAGAATAATTTTTTTAGGGGAGAATGCTTCAGTGGCATATTTAATTCTCGCCCATTCCACCAAATAATCAAGCATATTTAACTCATCTTTTGATGATTTATAAAGGAGATCCAACATTTCTTTCACCTCACTGTTCGGCATTTTTTCGAAATTTGAGCTCAAATATTTTGCGGCGCCAATGATGCCTGACAACGGACTTCTTAAATCGTGGGAAACAATGGCTAAAATATTTTCTTTATGATTGTTAAGTTCTTCCAGTTCCTTAACGTATTTTTTAATGGCATCTTCATTTTTTCTTCTTATGGTTAAATCGCGCAGTATTTTAACATAGCCCAACAATTCTCCCTCAAGGCCTTTTAATGGAAAAACCAAACCGTATGCGTAAAATTTGCTTCCGTCTTTACAAATATGCCATCTGTTGTCCACTGCCCTTCCCTCTTTTAAAGACGTATCTATTTCAACTTTTGGAACGCCACTTTTTTTATCTTCATCCGTAAAAATAATATCAAAATGTTCCCCTATAATTTCTTCAGTTTTATAGCCAAATATTTTTTCAGCACCCGAACTCCAGCTATTAATTATAAACTCATTATCCAACGTTAAAATTGAATAATCCTGCAAACTATCTATAATCTGGCTGTAAAATTCTGCTGTAGGCACATATCTGTTTTTCAAAATTTTGGTTTTTTCCTCGTTTTTTTTCATTTAGTTTGATAATATATTGCTTTAATGCTATATGGGCTTAAGATACTGAATTTTTGTGTATAAAGATGGGTAAATTATTGCAATAAAGTATTGCATAATTATTAAATACATTTACAAAATTATCTCACATTTTTTTGGAATTGGCGGTGCTTATTATTGAAAATAAACAAATTAAAATTGATGTTTTTATTTAAAACTGATTTATAGTTTGATTGGATGGCTTTATTTTAATAATTTTATTGTATAAAAAAAACCCTGTTTACGTTTGCAACAGGGCTTTTTCTCTAATAATATTTTTTTCATTACGATTTTAACCTGTCATTCACAATTTTTGACCACTTTTCAATTATCTGAATTTCACCATCCATTCCAAAATTTTCTTCTGAATCGTAAAACGCCAATGAAATATCCGGATTTTTTCGGTCCAAAAACGAGAAATGCAAATCAAGTTTGTCTATTAATTTAACGCTATCTTGCTTATTTCCTGTGGAATGTTCAGTTTTAATCACTTTACACGATTTAATTTCAGCTAAATTAACGTGTTGTGCGATTTCTTTTTCTGTTGATTTTTTAAAAAAGAACAGTTGGTTCAATGTTTCATCGAGCCCAATCGCAAATTCATCACATATTTCTTGTTGCGAAATTTTACAATTGTGATTGTTCGCAATGGCTAAAATCGATTGCTTTAGCTGTTTTTCTTTCTTTTTTCTACCACTAAGCATAAATATAAATGGCAGCATAAAAATGGCTATAAAAATAGCACCTACAATTACGGTTCCTAAATTCATTTTAAATTATTTTTGATTTTATAGAATATTGAACGGATTTTGTTGAGATACAAAACCAGCAAAAAATCAATTAAATTGCCGCTTAAAGACAATTATACTTTTAAAATGGACAGGTTACCAAAAATAATGGAAGGGGAAAATAATGTCTACTTTCCCATACTTGATAAGAAAATTTCTTGCACTGAAAATATATTGAGAAAATTCATTGGCAAAAAATAATTCCCTGAATTTCAAAATTGCAGAAAACTCGTTTTTTGATTCTTTAAAGGTAGTTGGCAGTGAATTGCTGAAAGGATTTGCCAAACTTTCAGCTTGAGAAGTATTGCTGAAAAATTTTATGGATACTGTTACGTCATTACTTCCCTTTTCGTTTGTTGATTTATTTGTGAAACCAGAATTTTGAAAAGTGTCGCCAACCAAACTTATTGCAAAACAATAAAGCACGGTTAACAATGTAATTCCTAGGATTCTAAACAGTTTTTTCACAGCGCTAATATAGAATGAAATTCCGTTCAGTCAACAAAATATTTGATCATTATTTAAAAAATATTCTTCTTCTTGAATTTTTATCAAAATGCTATAGATTGAAAAAAATTTCAAACAAAAATAAACAAAATTTAATTTATATTATATTTAACAAATACACTTATTATGTTAATTTTATAAAAATTATTAATTATTTTTTTAAATAATTACTTGTATTTTGTTTGTTTTTTTTAATTATCAATAAAACTGATTTAAACCGTTACAAATATGATTATTACGTAAGTCCTAAGTTGAAAATCAAAAAGCTTGTCAAATACTTTAATAGCATAGGATCGTTTAATTCGATTATAACCAAGGTTGTTTAGTATTTGTTTAAAATTTGAAGTACTTAAAAATTGAATGCTCAGATCACGTAAAATGATATAAATCATTTAAATTAAAAACTTTAGCATTTAATTTTGTGTAAATCATATCGTAAATAAGGTCAATAATTTAAAATCATATTCTTATGGAATCTATGGAAAAAGTCAAAAAAAGGGTATTTAAATTTGGAAATAACAATGCTGACGGAAACAGTAAAATGAAAAATCTGTTAGGTGGCAAAGGCGCCAACCTTGCTGAAATGAGTTTAATTGGAATACCTGTTCCTCCTGGCTTTACCATTACTACAGAAGTTTGTACGGAATATAATCTATTGGGAAAAGAGGCCGTAATAAATTTAATTCATTCTGAAATTAAACAATCCATAGAAAATATTGAAAAAATAATGGGCACTAAATTTGGCGACAAAGAAAATCCTTTATTGCTTTCTGTGCGTTCTGGTGCAAGAGCTTCTATGCCGGGAATGATGGATACGGTTTTAAATTTAGGATTAAACGATGACGCAGTCATTGGAATCACCAAAAAAACGAACAATGAACGTTTTGCCTGGGATTCTTATCGCCGTTTTATTCAAATGTACGGGGATGTTGTTATGGGAATGAAACCCGTATCAAAAGAAGACATTGATCCTTTTGAGGAAATTATGGAGGATTTGAAAGAAAANNTTTAACAGTTGGAACGGTGACAGAGCTATTTATTATCGGAATATGCACGGTTATCCTGATGATTGGGGAACCGCGGTAAGCGTACAAGCGATGGTTTATGGAAATATGGGCAGCCAATCGGGTACAGGTGTTTGTTTCACCCGTGATGCCGCAACCGGTGAAGATTTATTTAATGGTGAATATTTAATCAATGCGCAAGGAGAAGATGTGGTTTCCGGTGCAAGAACGCCGCAACAAATCACCAAAACAGGTTCTATGCGTTGGGCAAAATTGGCTAAGGTTGAAGAAGCTGAAAGGGTAAAAAATTATCCTTCTTTAGAAGAATTAATGCCTGAAATTTTTAAAGAACTTAATGAATATCAGCAAAAACTGGAAAATCATTATCGGGATATGCAAGATCTGGAGTTTACCATTCAGGAAGGCAAACTTTGGATGCTGCAAACCAGAAATGGCAAGCGTACTGGCGCTGCGATGGTGAAAATTGCGATGGACTTGTTAAAAGCGGGTTTGATTACTGAAAAGGAAGCCCTTTTACGCATTGAACCAAATAAATTGGATGAACTATTGCATCCCGTTTTTGATCCAAAAGCATTAAATAAAGCAAAAGTCATAGCCCAAGGATTGCCGGCTTCACCCGGCGCAGCCAGCGGTCAGTTGGTTTTCTTTGCAGACGAAGCACACAAATATAAAAATGCCATATTGGCACGTATAGAAACTTCTCCCGAAGATTTGGAAGGAATGAACATTGCTAAAGGAATTTTAACGGCGAGAGGCGGTATGACTTCTCACGCGGCAGTTGTTGCACGCGGTATGGGGAAATGTTGTATTTCTGGCGTTGGCGCTTTAAAAATTGATTACAAAAGCCGCACTATGGAAATTAATGGAAAAGTATACAATGAAGGCGACTGGATTTCATTAAACGGTTCATTAGGAAATATTTATGAAGGAAATTTAGCAACTGTTGAGCCAGAATTAAGTGGTGAATTTGGGGAGGTTATGGAATTGGCCGACAAATTTGCAACGATGAAAGTTCGCACAAATGCCGATACGCCAAAAGATGCAAAAATTGCCCGCAATTTTGGTGCTCAAGGAATTGGGCTAACCCGAACAGAACATATGTTCTTTCAAGAAAATCGCATCAAGGCAATGCGTGAAATGATTTTATCCGAAAATATAGACGGCAGAAAAGCTGCATTGATAAAATTGCTCCCAATGCAACGCTCAGATTTTGAAGGAATATTTGAAGCTATGCAAGGATTTCCTGTAACAATCCGCTTGTTAGATCCACCTTTACACGAATTTGTTCCCCACGAATTGGCGCATCAAAAAGAACTTGCACTGGAAATGAATGTTTCTTTAAATACTATTATTCATAAAGTGGCCGAATTGGCAGAATTCAATCCGATGTTGGGCCATAGAGGTTGCCGATTGGGAAATACCTATCCGGAAATTACCGAAATGCAAACCAGGGCTATTATTGAAGCTGCTTTAAATTTAAAAGCCAAAGGAATTATAGCAATTCCTGAAATTATGGTGCCGTTAATTGGCACGATAAAAGAATATGTGGCCCAAGAAGAAATCATAAGAGCCACTGCGAACAAAGTTTTTAAGGAAAGAAATGACAGCATTATGTATTTGGTAGGTACGATGATTGAAATTCCAAGAGCCGCTTTAACAGCCGATTTAATTGCACAACGCGCCGAATTTTTCTCCTTTGGAACCAACGATTTAACCCAAATGACCTTTGGATATTCGCGCGACGATTCCGGAAAATTTTTGCCGATATATCTAAAAAAAGGAATATTAACCGTCGATCCATTTGATGTTTTAGACCAAGAAGGCGTTGGGCAATTGGTTAAAATGGGTACAGAAAAAGGCAGAAGCACAAAACCAAATCTTAAAGTCGGCATTTGCGGAGAACACGGTGGCGAACCAAGCTCTATTGCATTTTGCCACAAAACAGGATTGGATTATGTGAGCTGCTCGCCATTTAGAGTCCCAATCGCTAGAGTTGCTGCCGCACAAGCTGCCATTAAGTGAGTTGTTAATTTTAGTGTTTAAATTTATTATCTTTGCCTTGGAAATGTTGGGCCAAGAAAAAAATTAAATAATCTGGTGAATTGCTTGATTTGACATTCATATAAGATAAATCATCAATTAACCGACATTAATTAAATCATACTTATGGAAAATCAAACTGTTCAAGAAGGAAAAACAATGGCTATTATCAGCTATATTACTTGGATCGGCACTTTAATTGCCTTTGTGATGAACAATGACAAACACAATTCTTTTGCTGCTTTTCATATTCGCCAAATGGTTGGCTTGTCCCTTTTTTCAGTAGCCGTTTCTTTTATTGGAAAATATGTTTGGTTCGTTGCCGGAATTTTAGGCATCATATTGTTTGTGCTGTGGATCATTGGTTTGATTGGCGCCATAAATGGCGAAGAGAAAAAAGTACCATTTGTAGGCGATTTATTTCAAGATTGGTTTAAAGCAATTGGTTAACCCAATTTTTAATTTACTTTTGAAGTCGCGCCCAAAAACGCGACTTTTATATTTAATTTATGGAAAAATTATCATTGCATTACATTGTCAGAGAACCTAAAATAATAACAGAAAATACTTCATTGCTCATTTTGCTGCACGGTTATGGCAGCAATGAAGAAGACTTATTTTCATTTGCCGGCGAATTGCCCGACGATCTGATTATTGTGAGCGCAAGAGCTCCTCAAACATTGGGATTTGGCAGTTATTCCTGGTACACCATTCATTTTAACAGTCCGCAAGGAAAATTTTCCGATATGCCGGAAGCAATTTCAGCAAGAGAAAACATTGCTGTTTTTATTGATGAAGTGCAACAAAAGTATGGGGTTTCACCAAAAAAAACATTCCTGCTGGGATTCAGTCAGGGCACCATTTTAAGTTATGCCGTAGCTTTCAATTATCCTGAAAAAGCTCAGAATATTATTGCGCTGAGCGGTTATGTCAATACCGATTTATTGCCGAATGATCTAAATTTAAAAGATTACTCCAAACTGGATTTTTATATTTCCCACGGAACCGTTGATCAGGTGATTCCTGTTGAATGGGCCAATAAAGCGCCCGAATTTTTAGACCAGTTAAATATTAAATACAGTTACAAAGAATTTCCGGTTGGGCACGGAGTTTCTCCAAAGAATTTTTACGAATTCAGCAAATGGATTGAAGAAAGGATGTAATTTTGATTGGTTGCTTTTTATATAAGCGCTATTTTTTTCAAACTTTTTACTTTAATATTCAACCCTATCCCTAACCCATTCCAAAAAAGGACGTTTGATATGAAAATGGCATACTATTTAAAAAAATTTTAATATTTAACTTTTAATATTTAATATTTTAATCCTTAAATTGGCAAACACTTAAAATTTAGCATTATGGAAATATTGGGTATCGATGTTGGAGGCACAGGAATAAAAGCCGCTATGGTCACTGTTAAAACTGGCGCGCTTTCTGCCGAAAAAAAAAGAATCCCAACACCAAGGCCTGCAACACCTGAAGCTATCGCCAAAGTTATACAAAAAATTGTGAAGCATTTTAACTGGGAAGGTCCAGTTGGCTGCGGATTTCCAACACCTTTAAAACACGGCAAATGTATGTCGGGCGGAAATTTGCATGAAGATTGGAAAGACATCAATGTTGCCGAACTATTTAAAAATGCCACAGGAAATGAGTTTACCGTTGTAAATGACGCCGATGCTGCTGGAATTGCAGAAATAAACTTTGGCGCCGGAAAAGATAAAAAAGGAGTGGTTATGATGATTACTTTGGGGACTGGAATTGGATCGGCCGTATTTTTAGACGGAAAATTAATTCCAAATACAGAATTTGGCCATTTGCTCAATCGGCACGGCGAAAGTTTTGAAAGCTATACAGCCGATTCTGCACGAAAAAGAGAAAAATTAAGTCAGAAAAAATGGGGAAAAAGGCTTCATAAATATTTTGACCACATCAATTTCATTATGTCACCCGACTTAATTATTATTGGCGGCGGTGCCAGCAAAAGGGTTCATAAGTTTATGCANNTTTTTTGACATTTTCACAAATCATCATTTATGACCTTATTTTACGCATTGGATATATTGGGAACCATAGCATTTGCCATTTCAGGCGCATTGGTTGCTATTAATAAAAAAATGGATCCATTTGGTGTGTTTATTATTGCATTTGTCACTGCTGTTGGCGGTGGCACTTTGCGAGATGTATTAATAGGCAGGCAACCCGTAATTTGGATGAATGACATTACATATATTTTCTTAATTGGTTTTTCTGTTTTCATCGCTATTTTATTTCGAAAAAAATTGAAATACTTACACAAATCGTTGTTTCTATTCGACACTATCGGATTGGGTATATTTACGATTACGGGAACAGAAATTGGGATCAACGCTAATTTTCACCCTATAATTTCAATTGCCCTTGGCACAATGACCGCTTGTTTTGGGGGCGTAATCCGCGATATTTTATGCAATGATGTTCCAATTCTATTCAGAAAAGAAATTTATGCCACTGCCTGTATTTTTGGTTCAGTCGCCTTCATTATTTTATATCATTTTAATATTGGCCAAAGCATTGTCTATGTGTCAACATCATTAATTGTCATTGCCATAAGGCTGGTGGCCGTAAAATATCAGTTGTCTTTACCCACTTTTTATTCCAAAAATTAATGGATTTCAATGATTTCAAAAATAGCATTTCAAAGCTGGGAAAGATACCTCTTGGCGGACTTGAGGCGCAGTTTGAATTGGCGCCAAAATTCAGGGAAAAATATACACAGGAATTTCTTATATCCAAAAATGCAAAAAAAGCGGCTATATTGGCATTGTTTTATCCTAATGACCAAGGAAAAACTTGCTTTTTGTTAACCTTGCGCGCTAACTATGGCGGAACACACGCATCGCAAATAAGTTTTCCGGGCGGAAAATTCGAAAGTTCTGATGTTTCCCTGAAACATACCGCTTTGCGAGAAGCTCACGAAGAAGTGGGTATAAATAAGGATGATGTGTATATTTTTAAACAAATGACCGATGTTTTTATCCCTCCCAGTAATTTTATGGTCACCCCGTTTCTAGGATTATTGGATTATAGGCCTACCCTGACAAAAAATGAGGAAGTGGCAGAAAATATTTCGGTTTTGCTGGAAGATTTGTTTGATAACCGCGCTTGTTCAACAGCCGTTGTAACCACATCCTATGCTGCAAATATTCAAGTTCCTTGTTTTAATCTGAGCAATTTTATGGTATGGGGCGCAACTGCAATGATGTTAAATGAAATCAAATTGTTATTAAAAGAAATTTAATTTATTTTTTATTAAATTTGCTCTTCATTCAAAACTAAACCACCTAAATGCCAATTTTTAAAAGAAATCCTTTTGGCCATATCTTATTTTTAAAAAGATGGCTGGTTAGAATTATTGGAGTTGTTTCTCACGGAAGGTATAGACGTTTCAACCAATTGCAAATTGAGGGTTCCGAAATTATAAGAGACCTTCCCCCTACCAATGTGTTGTTTGTTTCCAACCACCAAACCTATTTTGCCGATGTTGCCGCAATGTACCACGTTTTTAACGCTTCGTTAAAAGGAAGGGTTGATTCTTTAAAAAACATTGGCTATATATGGAATCCAAAATTAAATATTTATTATGTTGCCGCCGCTGAGACAATGAAATCGGGTATTTTACCAAAAATATTCGCCTATGTGGGTTCCGTTTCCATAGACAGAACTTGGAGAAGCGCTGGAGAAAATGTGAACCGACAAGTAAAAATGTCGGATATCAGCAATATCAAAAAAGCATTGGATGACGGATGGGTGATCACCTTTCCGCAAGGAACTACCAAACCTTTTAAACCCATCAGGCGCGGAACCGCTCATATAATAAAAACGTGCAAACCCATTGTGATTCCAATCGTAATTGACGGCTTCAGAAGAGCGTACGACAAGAAAGGGCTGCTCATCAAAAAGCGAAATGTATTGCAATCTATGGTGATAAAAAATCCTATTGAAATAGATTATGAAAATGATACTGTTGATGAAATTGTTAAAAAAATTGAGTACGGCATTGAGCAACATCCTTCATTTTTAAAAGTTATTTCTGTGGCGGAATATAAAAAACAGGAAGAGGAGCTGGACAAACAACGTACCTTTTGGGATATGTATTAAAAAAAGCAGTTTTCACAATAGTGGAAACGGCTTTTTAAATTGAAAGTGATTTAAGTCTATTTTGTGTATTTTACAACCAAATATTTAACTTGAACTTAGAGTTTTTAACTTTTAATATTTAACTTTAATTTAGCCAAGCATTCAGCATCCACATTGTTTTTTCCTGCTCTGCAATAAAATCGCTCATCATCGCATTGGTTCCTTCATCATTGGCTTCTGCGGATTCATTCAGAATTTCACGCTCCAACAGTAACAGCTCAGTTAAAGAATTCACCACCAATTGCACGCCATCTTCGCCTTTTGTGATATTTTTACACACTGAAACTTTAGACAATTCAGTATATTCATCAAAGGTATGTAAAGGTGTTCCGCCTAAAGTTAAAATACGCTCGGCGATCAAATCTATTTTAATTTGGCTATCGGTATAAAATTCTTCGTATTTTAAATGCAGTTCAAAAAAAGATTTTCCTTTGATATTCCAATGCAATCCTCTTAAGTTTTGATAATACACTTGAAAATTTGCCAATAAAGCGTTTAAACTTATGGTTAAGTTATTAGCATTTTCCTTGTTTAATCCAATATTTGTTGTGATCATATTCAACATTTTTTAAATTTATTTATTTTTTTACACAACAAATTTCGGCAAAAATAAAGCGGTATAAATATAATCTTTATTGATAGTTTTAATATCTTTATCACAAATATTGATAGTTATGACAATTACACAATTAAAGTATGTTTTGGCTGTGGCAGAGCACAAAAACTTCACAATAGCGTCCACGCATTGCTTTGTGACCCAGCCCACTTTGAGTATGCAGATTCAGAAACTTGAAGAGGAATTTGACACGCAAATTTTCAACAGAAACAAAAAACCCATCCAACTTACCGAAGTAGGCAAAAAGATTATTGAGCAGGCAAAAATTATTGTTGATGAAAGCAACCGTATAAACGATATTATTGATCAACAAAAAGGATTTATAGGCGGCGATTTCAGATTGGGAATTATTCCCACCGTGATGCCTACTTTACTGCCGCTGTTTTTGAAAACATTTATTAAAAAATATCCGAAAGTTAATCTCATTATTGAAGAAATTACCACGGAAGAGCTGGTGAGAAAATTGACCGACGGCCATTTAGATGTGGCAATCGCCGCAACGCCACTAGAAAATGACCTAATAATGGAGCGCGTTTTATATTATGAGCCTTTTGTTGGATTTGTGCCTGC
>DPCK01000041.1:12771-13889 GCA_003516285.1 Lutibacter sp.
TGTTATTGGAGGACGGTCATTGCTTTAAAGAAAACATTATCAATTTATGCAGCGCCATTGGTTATAAAAATCAGCATTTTCAAATTCAAAGCGGCAGTTTTGACACTTTAATTAAATTGGCNNATAAGTTTAATTTATCACAAGTCCCAATTAAAAATACAGTTAATTGAAACGCTAAAAAACGTTATTGATAGTGTAATAAGAGGCGTTATTGCCTTTAACGATGTTCAAATAATTAGCCCTTTGGCACAAAAAAAAGGAGCTTAAAAGCTCCTTTTTTTATTTTCCACTACAGCCAAACACAATTGAAGTTCTGGTTTATTTACTGTGAACTCCTTTAGCCAATAGTACAATTCTTTTATTTCATAGGGTAATAATCTGTTTACTGCTTTTTCCAATTCTTTTTTAAATAACTCTTTATTAAAGCTGACTTTTTCGAGTATGGTTTTAGTGTACTCAAACATTGCTCTTGCCATAAGTTAATAGGTTTTTAGTTGGTAATTAAAGAACGTCGTATTCTGATAATTATTGTGTGAATTTACGCAATAAATTTCATTATTAACAAAAAACACCCCTAAAAAATGTTAAATAAAAACTAAAGTTTATTAACTTTTTCAATTAAATCGTGGGCTTTTTTTTCCAATTCCAAATTAATAGCCTTAAAATATGCTTTTTTATCTTCAATTTTTTTAACATTCACTTTCTCAATTAAAACATCAAATGATTCAATTGCTTCATCAATAATTGCTTCTGTACCTGCTGAACCTGCTTTAGGATTGTACAATTCCCAAGTATAACACGCTTCAATAATATCTCCCAGAACGTAATTAATATCCTTTTTTAAATTTTTAATACTTGCCATAAAATTTCTATTGGTTTATTTTGACTGCAAATTTACAAGAAAATGCGTAATTATTTAATATTTTATTCAAATAATGTTCGTTTATTGAAATAAATTTTTAATTTTGATTCAATTATGAAAGAAATTTTGAACATACAAACTATTATTATGGAAACGCTAAAGGATGTGAAGTCCTTGTTTTCAGTTGCATTAAATAGTTATGCGATTTGCAATCTTGTGCAACAGCAACAAGTATGGACACAAAAAAGCACTTTCA
>DPCK01000041.1:13924-15379 GCA_003516285.1 Lutibacter sp.
AAAAAATGAATTACACCTGAATATCTTGTACAATGAAATAGAAAATTTTGTTTCAAATATCATTTCTGATAATTTTTATTTTACCTATCCTATTCCTCGCTTATATAAATTGCAACTTTTTAAAAACGCCTCCTTAAACGATCAATTGCTGATTAAATCTAAAATTATTAAATTCAATAATTCGGAATTACAACTATTAATCTCAGTTATAAATCACAATTCTTTAGAAGAAAATCCAATCTGCAATGCCGTATTTAAATTCAATTTAATTGCAGTAATTTCAAATGCTTCTTAATATTTTATAATGCAATAAGGTCGCTTTTATGCAACCTTATTGCTTTTTTTGATACCATCTTAATCAGATCAAATCCAATAAAATTATTGGTATTTCATTCCTGTTTTAATGAAAAATAGGCCAAATAAATTTCATCATAAATTTTCAAACAAAAATCCAAAAAAAATATTGATTTATGTAAATTTGCAGGATGAAAACATTTATAGCAAAATTGCCCAAAGCTGAATTGCATTTGCACATTGAAGGTTCTTTTGAGCCTGAACTGATGTTTAAAATAGCCCAAAGAAATAACATCAAGATTCCATATACTTCAGTAAAAGAAATTGAAGAAGCCTATCAATTCAATTGCTTGCAGGATTTTTTAAATATTTATTATCAGGGTGCCGGCGTTTTGGTTACCGAACAGGATTTTTATGATTTGACCTACAGTTACCTGCAAAAATGTGCAGATCAAAATGTAAGGCATACCGAAATTATGTTCGATCCTCAAACGCATACCGATCGCGGCATTGCCTTTGAAACGGTCATCAACGGCATATCAAAAGCCTGTGATGATGCAAAAAAAAATTTGGATGTTTCTTCGTTATTAATAATGAGTTATTTGCGCCATTTAAGTGAAGAAGCTGCCTTTAAAACCTTGAAACAATCACTTCCTTTTAAAGATAAAATCATTGCGGTTGGATTGGATTCTTCGGAAAAAGGAAATCCGCCTTCCAAATTTAAAAAGGTCTTTGAAGCTTCCGTAAAAGAAGGCTATATCCCTTTGGCACATGCCGGTGAAGAAGGTTCTGCGGCTTATGTTTGGGAAGCCATTGATATTTTGGGTATCAAACGTATTGACCACGGAAACAATTCATTGCAGGATGAAATTTTGGTGCAGGAAATCATCAGTCGAGATATGGCCTTAACGGTTTGCCCGCTTTCAAATACGGCTCTTCAGGTAGTGGATAATTTAAAAAATCATCCGTTAAAAAAAATGATGGATTTGGGATTGAAGGTTACTGTAAATTCTGACGATCCGGCTTATTTTGGCGGACAAATAAATAAAAATTATGAAGCCATTCAAGAAGCTTTAAATCTTTCTAAATTTGACCTATACCAACTGGCTAAAAATTCTTTTCAATATTCCTTGTTAGAAGAAAATAAAAAACAAGCCTATT
>DPCK01000008.1 GCA_003516285.1 Lutibacter sp.
GAAAAAGGAACCTGCACTTGTTTCAATACTTTTAAAGCCTGGTGCTTCACCAAAGGGCTGGCTTCTATTTGTTTTGTTTTTTGAAGAAACTTATAAAATGATTTTAAGGAAGAAACTTTTCTGTTGATGGTTCGGTTAGTGATTTTCGAATTCACCAAACTCACAATCCAGTTTCGGATTTGGGCATAATTAACCGTTGCAATATTTTCGTTGCCATATTCCAGGTTACAAAATAATTGAAAGGAATTCAAATCATTTTGATACGCCGTAACGGTGTGTTTCGAATATTTTTTTTCTAAAGAAAGGTAATTTAAAAATGAGGTTATTGGCATAAAAAAACCGTTAGTACACAAATTTACGAATTGTTATTTGTATTTACTAACGGTTTATGAATTTGGTTAAAAAATTAACCTTGCTCTTCGTTTGTTCTTAAGTTTTGAACATACTTGGCTTTTATGTTTTTAGCACGATTTGTTACTGATGGTTTTATGAACTGTTTACGTGCGCGTAGGTTTTTCATCGTTTTTGTGCGATCAAATTTCCTTTTATAACGTTTTAACGCTCTATCAATATTTTCTCCGTCTTTTACTGGTATAATTAACATAGTTTAGCACCTCCTTTCAAACTGTTCCTTTTTTAATTTTGGTTTGCAAATATACACCTTAATATAATATGTGCTATAAATTTTTCAAAAAATTCACCCTCAATCATTATTTTGATGCTTTGTATTCTTTTTTATCGATAATCATTTTCGCTATAATTTCTCTCAAAATCTCCGAAGTTCCGCCGCCAATCGGACCTAACCGACTGTCTCTTAACAACCTTGCCATTGGATAATCTTCCATATAACCATAACCACCTAAAAACTGAAGGCATTCATAAATCACTTTATCGGCTATTTTAGTAGAAACCAATTTAGACATACTCGCCTCTTTTACAATGTATTGACCTTCATTCAGTCTTTTTGCTACGGAATAATTAAATTCCTTGCACATTTCAACTTCGCTGGCCAAATCGGCAATTTTATGGCGCAATGCCTGAAACTGGTCTATTGTTTTCCCAAAAGCGTGTCGCTCGCCCATATATTTGATGGCATAGTCTAAAGCATATTCCGCTCTTGCGTGCGCATTGATTCCCATCACCAAACGCTCCAAAGCAAAATGATTCATAATATATTGAAATCCTTTTCCTTCTTCACTCATCAAATTTTCAGCAGGAATAATTACGTTATCAAAAGCAATTTCAGCAGTGTCAGAAGCTCTCCAGCCCAATTTATCCAATTTTGTTGCTGAAATTCCCGGTGTATTTCTATCAATTAAAAAAATGCTGATGCCTTTGTTTTTGGCAGCCGGATTTGTTTTTGCGGTCACAATCAGATAATCTGAATAAACGCCATTGGTAATAAACGTTTTTGAGCCATTAATAATATAGGTATCTCCTTTTTTAACTGCGGTAGTTCGCATAGCTGCAACATCAGAGCCTCCAAACGGTTCAGTAATACACAAACAACCTATTTTTTCCCCTTCAACACTCGCCGTTAAATATTTCTTTTTTAGGCTCTCGCTTCCTTCCTTTTCTAAATGGGTCATCGCCAAATACACGTGTGCCCAAATTGCTGCTGCAAAACCGCCCGAATTCACTTTTTGAAGCTCTTCCAAAAATATGACGGTGTAAAATATATCCAGTCCCAATCCGCCGTTTTCTTCAGAAGTATTCAAGCCCAAATAGCCCATTTCGCCAAATTTCTTCCAGATGAACCTTTCAATAGTGCCGGTTTTTTCCCATTTATCAATATGTGGAACGACTTCCTTTTGTAAAAAATCCCGAAAACTTTTTCTAAATGCTTGGTGTTCTTCTGTAAAATACATACTATTCATAGGAGTTGTTCGCTTAAAATTTTATTTAATTATTTAGCTTCCAAATATAGCGCTATTCTGCTAAATCTTTCTAAAGGAAAACCATCAATTTTTTTAAGCTCTTCTATGGATTGTATTTCGGCAACCTGATTTTTGTAATTGAAGATTTTTTTGGTGAGTTCATAATCCAAATAAACAATGGCCAGCACTTCTTTAAAAGTGGCGGTATTCACATTTATTTTTTGAATTGTTGGCTGTTTTGTGACTTCAAAATACAGTAAAACTTTTTCGGCAACTTCCTTGTCCAGCGCCCAAACTTCAAAAATTTGGTCGTTAAAGGAAAATCCCTGCAATTTTATTCGATAATCAATAATTCTTTTCGCCAGTTTTTCCCCAATACCGTTAATCATTTTTAAATCTTCTGCGGAAGCTGCGTTGATGTCTTTTTTGACGATTGATTTGTCAATTTTGCTCTTTGAATATTGCTTTTCTGTGTTTTTTCCTGAAGCAATCCAATCAGGAAATTTAAAATACGGACTTATAACAGCCAATAAACTATCATTTATTCCTGTTATTTCCTGAAATTGCTTGGTTGAATTGATGAATTTTCCTTGTGCTCTAAATACCAACAATTTATCAATTTCGTTGGTGCTCATCCCAAGTTGATGTCCTTTAAAATCGGTGATAAAGTTAGGATTGAACGGGTAAATTTTTGGAGTTCTGCTTCTTATTTCCACATTTTTTAACGAATCCATTTCCTGTTGAAAAGCCACAATTTCGGTTTGGGAAACCCCATTATTTTCCTCCGAAGAAAAATCGACAAAAAAGAAAATACCCTGAAGAAAAACGATAAAAATCAACAAAAAGAAAATCCCATTTCTTTGGCTTTTATTGTACCTGAAATGGGATTTTAAGATCTTCATATAAATATTTANNGCAAGAATCATCATATCCGAAAAGTCTAAAACCGCACCCAAACTAACGGAAGCGCCTACCACAACAAATATCAAAAAGAACATTTTATAAATCATTTCCGCTTTTTTACTTTTTCCAAACAAGTAAGACCAAGCACGCATTCCGTAATATGACCAGGATATCATCGTAGAAAAAGCAAATAAAAATATGGCAACGGTCAACACATAAGGGAACCAAGAAATAACAGTTCCAAAAGCATCAGAGGTCAATTGCGCACCACCCATACCGACTACTTCGTGTTTGCCGGTAAAAATTAGCACCAAAGCCGTTAATGTACAAACCACAACGGTATCAATAAAAGGTTCTAACAGGGAAACAAATCCTTCAGAAGGTGGATTGTTGGTTTTTGCCACACTGTGTGCAATGGCCGCCGATCCAACGCCCGCTTCATTAGAAAAAGCTGCTCTTTGAAAACCGATAATCAACACACCAATAACACCGCCTTTTAAGGCTGATGGACTAAATGCGCCATCAAATATTGCCGTAAATGCAGGTCCAATATTTTCTATATTGATAAAAATTACAGTCAAACAGGCAACCACATAAATGGAGGCCATAATGGGAACAATTTTTTCGGTAACCTTGGCAATACTTTTAATTCCGCCAACAATAACTGCAGCCACAAGCATTGAAATGATGATACCGAACCAAAATCCGTGGCCGGCCAGTTCAGGAATTTGTCCGGAAACGGCTTCAAATGCCTGATTTGCCTGAAACATATTACCGCCACCAAATGAAGCACCAACACATAAAACAGCAAATACGCCAGCCAAAACTTTTCCTAAGGTTTTTTTATTTTGTTTTTCCAATCCGTTGCGCAAATAATTCATCGGACCTCCAAAAACCCTTCCGTCTGCCGCTATATCTCTGTATTTTACCCCTAAAGTACATTCCACAAATTTGGAAGACATTCCCAGCAATCCGGCAAGAATTATCCAAAAAGTTGCACCTGCGCCACCTAAAGAAATTGCAACGGCAACTCCGGCAATATTCCCCAAACCTACAGTTCCAGAAACCGCTGTTGCAAGTGCNNACAATAAACGGAATATTTTTTTGCTGAATGTCTCCATTAGGATGCAACAACGCAATTTTTTCATCATAAACCACCGCAGCAAAATTATGCGCGCCTTCCTCAATAACATCTCCTTTTTTATCAGAGTTGTAAATAGATCCTCCTTCTTTTGCCAAATGATTTAAAGTTCCGTTCACAAAAGCCCTTCCCACAATTTCGGTTTCTCCTCTTGAAATAATGGCTATGGTATCACCTTCCTTCACTTTCGCGCCATCAGCGATCAGCCATTTTTTAATCAAAAATTTTCCTTCAATGCCAGGTCTCCATCCGGGAATCGGAATATTCATTTTTTCAACATATATATTAGCATCGTGTATTCCCACTGCAGAAAAAGGATCCCAGAACAAAACCTTGGCAATGGCATCAACAATTGGCGTAAAAGTTCCATTAAATCGCTCGGAAATATTTTGCATAGGAACTTTATACATTTTGGTGACCGTATTTCCTATAGAATCCGTTATTACAACACTATAAGGAACTCCTTCCACCAAGCCAAAAGCTTTATTGGAAGTTAGCGGAGCGCTTTGTTTGCTCCATTTATAGGTATATGGCGGTGTGCCCCCAAATACATTAACCTCCAGTATTCCATCATTTATTAAACTCGACGGATTTACAATATTTTCATTTACAGTAAGATTTTGAGAAAATGTAACTGCAGAAAATAGCAGAAGAATAGGCATTAATAATTTTGAATTCATATTTTGTTCGTTGATTAGTTGGTTATCATATTTTGCTAAAATGCCTCCAAGATGCTAAAAAAAAAAGCTTGCCACAAATTTTTTGCCTTAAACTTGATTATTTTTTATTAAGTAGCTAACCATGAGCATTATAAAATTTCACGCAATTTTTTAATTTGGCTTGGTCTGCCTAGAACAATTAAATTAGAATCCTTCGTTAATTTTGTTTCTGATTCCGGATTTACAATATATTCATTGTTGGCGGTTTTAAAACCTATTACAGAACAACCAGTTCTTCTTCGTAAATCCAAATCTCTGATCGTTTTATTTAAAAATTCAATATGCAAATCATTCACCGCAATTTCTTCCAAATTTGTAGAACCTGCATCAAGAATTGTTAACTTATCAACAAATTCAACCAAATCTGGTGTAACTACCAATGATGCCATATGCATACCTCCAATTTTATCGGGCATAATGATATTGTTTGCCCCGGCAATTTTCAATTTATTGACCGACGATTCATTTGAAGCCCGGCTAATAATAATCATATCTTTATTCATCTGCCTTGCAGACAGCACCACAAACAAATTATCGGCATCAGAAGCCAAAGCCGTAATTAAACTTTTGGCGTTTTGTACGGCAGCCTTTTGTATGGATTCATCTTGGGTGGCATCACCTTCAACATACAAAATATTGTCCCGCTCAAGTTGTTCAATCAAGGCTTTGTCTTTTTCAATAACAACGCAAGGCATCTTAAAGTTTTTTAATTTAATAACGGCCTGTTTGCCATTACGTCCATAACCACAAACGATGGTATGGTTTTTTAAATTTTGAATTTTTTGTTGCACTTTTCTTAATTTTAAAAGTTGAAGTAGTTTCCCATTTACCAAATATTCGGATAATGCTGTTACTGAATATGCGTAAACAACGATACTCATTAATATTAAAAAAATAGTAAAAATCTTTTCCTGCTCATTTAAAGGATGCAGTTCACCAAAACCAACTGTTGTCATTGTAATGATGGTCATATACAAGGCATCCAAAAAGTTGGCTGCGGAAAGAATCATATAACCAATTACGCCTATTGCAACAACAGAAATAAAAAATATGATTGACACATATAATTTTGTTTTAAATATCATATTTCTTATAGATCAAAAACAGATTTTCGTTTGGTGTAAATCATATCTTTCAGACGCAGTAAAAAAGCAAGCGTTAAGTAAATACCAAAGGAAAAGCCCAAAGTAATGAAGGAAATATAAATAAAAAATATACGCACATTGGAAACATCCATCCCCAATTTATCGGCAAACCTGGAAGAAACCGCAAATCCGTGTTTTTCAAAAAAATGACGTAAAGAATCTATCCAACGCATATTCTATAAATTTAACGCAATATACTAATTTTCAAAATAAAGATGTGACTGTATGCCAAAATTGTAGCTACATTTTTTTAACTTTGCATCTTTCCAAAAATTCAATGACAAAACACACAGAATATATTGAAATTTTGGGAGCGAGAGTCCATAATCTAAAAAATATTGACGTTCGCATTCCCAGAGAAAAATTGGTGGTCATCACCGGGTTAAGCGGCAGCGGAAAATCTTCGTTGGCTTTTGATACCATTTATGCGGAAGGCCAACGCAGATATATTGAAACTTTTTCGGCGTATGCCAGACAGTTTTTAGGTGGTTTGGAACGGCCTGATGTGGATAAAATTGACGGACTTTCCCCAGTAATTTCCATTGAACAAAAAACCACCAATAAAAGTCCGCGTTCCACCGTGGGAACCGTTACGGAAATTTACGATTTTTTGCGTTTGTTATATGCGAGAGCCGCCGATGCCTATTCCTACAACACCAACGAAAAAATGGTGAGTTATGCCGATGTGCAAATAAAAGAACTTATTTTAAAAGAATTTGAAGGTAGGAAAATAATAATCCTGGCGCCTATAGTTAAATCGAGAAAGGGCCATTACAGGGAACTTTTTGAACAAATATCAAAACAGGGCTTTGTGCGTGTCAGGGTTGATGGAGAACTATTAGAAATTACAAAAGGAATGCGCTTGGATCGTTACAAAACCCACGATATTGAAATTGTGATTGATCGTTTAACGGTGAATGAAGCTTCCGAAAAAAGAGTTGAAGAAAGCATTGCAACTGCTTTATATTCGGGCGACAATGTGGTGATGATTTTGGAAAATGAAACCAACATTCCGCATTATTTCAGCAGCGATTTAATGTGCCCAACCACAGGGATTTCATACCAAAATCCCGAGCCAAATTCCTTTTCTTTCAATTCCCCAAAAGGCGCTTGTGAAACTTGTGGCGGATTGGGAAAACTCGATAAAGTCAATGTCAAAAAAATAATTCCAGACTCAAAAATCTCCATCAAAAATGGCGGAATCAAGCCCATTGGGGAACAAAAAAACAGTTGGATTTTTAAACAGCTTCAGTTAATTGCCGACCGTTATCATTTTCAATTAAGCGATCCAATTTCAAAAATACCGAACGAAGCTTTAGAAATCATTTTAAATGGCGGAAGCGAAAAGTTTGACATTCTTTCAAAAACAGCAGGAATTACCAGAACCTATGAAATAGATTTTGAAGGAATTATTCATTTTATTGAAAATCAACACAGTACAAGCGACTCAACCTCCATAAAACGCTGGGCGAAAGAGTTTATGGACGAGATCAATTGCGAAACCTGCGATGGAAAAAGGCTAAAAAAAGAAGCCCTATATTTTAAAGTCAATGATAAAAATATATCGGAATTGGTGCAGCTCGACATTAACGAACTTGCAAATTGGTTTGCCAAAATTGAAGAAAAACTATCCGAAAAACAAGTAAAAATTGCTTCAGAAATATTGAAAGAAATCAGAACCAGAATTCAGTTTTTATTGGATGTTGGTTTGGATTATTTAACGCTTGACAGAAGCTCAAAATCACTTTCTGGCGGTGAAGCTCAGCGAATAAGGCTGGCCACGCAAATTGGCTCCCAATTGGTTGGTGTGCTTTATATTTTGGATGAGCCAAGCATTGGATTGCACCAACGAGACAACCAAAAATTGATAAATTCATTGTTAAATTTACGCGATATCGGAAACTCCGTAATTGTGGTTGAACACGATAAAGAAATGATCCAGCACGCCGATTTTGTGTTGGATATTGGTCCGGGCGCAGGCATTCACGGAGGAGAAATAGTAAGTGAAGGAACTTATGAAGACCTAAAACAACACCATACGTTGACGGCCGATTATTTAAACGGAACCAAATCTATTAAAATTCCTAAAAAACGCAGGGCAGGAAACGGACATAAAATTGTGTTAAAAGGTGCTACCGGAAATAATTTAAAAAATATTACTGTTGAATTTCCATTGGGAAAATTAATTTGCGTGACCGGCGTTTCAGGCAGCGGAAAATCGACTTTAATCAACGAAACATTATATCCCATTTTAAACGAATATATCTACAACGGGGTAAAAAAACCGATGCCTTACAAATCCATTGAAGGATTGGAACATATTGACAAGGTAATTGCCATTGACCAATCGCCAATTGGCAGAACGCCACGCTCAAATCCGGCCACTTATACCGGTGTATTCAGCGAAATAAGGGATTTGTTCGCCAAAACAAGCGAAGCTGCAATAAGAGGTTACAAACCCGGCCGATTTTCATTCAACGTAAAAGACGGACGTTGCGAAACTTGCGAAGGCGGCGGCGTTCGCGTGATAGAAATGAACTTTTTGCCGGATGTTCAAGTGGAATGTGAAACCTGTCAGGGAAAACGCTTCAACAGGGAAACCTTGGAAATCAGGTACAAAGGAAAATCAATTTCCGATGTATTGAATATGACCATTGAAGAAGCGACTTCATTTTTTTTACTCATTCCCAAAATCCACAGAAAATTGAAAACAATTCAAGATGTTGGCCTAAGCTACATCAAACTAGGACAGCAATCCACCACCTTGTCCGGAGGGGAAGCGCAACGCATAAAATTAGCTTCGGAATTGTCTAAAAAAGATACCGGAAACACTTTTTATATTTTGGATGAACCTACAACCGGACTTCATTTTGAAGACATTCGTGTGTTGATGGAAGTTTTAAATAAATTGGCAAATAAAGGAAACACCATTCTTGTTATAGAACATAATTTAGATGTGGTAAAACTTGCCGACCACGTGATTGACATTGGGATGGAAGGCGGAAAAAAAGGCGGACAGCTAATTTGTTTTGGAACGCCGGAAGAAGTAAGTCAACATAAAAAAAGCTATACGGCCAAATTCTTAAAAAAAGAATTAAATTAGCCCGCAGGTTTTCATAAAAAATTCCGAATTTTATCAAATAATAAAGAAATTATAGCGTAATTATGACAAATGAGGACAGACAAATAAGAGAGAAATTCAAGCAAAAAACGTGGAATGAAATTAAAACCAACGACTCTTGGGCCATATTTAAGATTATGGCTGAGTTTGTTGAAGGATTTGAACGACTCAGTAAAATTGGGCCTTGCGTGACTATTTTTGGATCTGCACGCACAAAAGAAGATCACGAATATTATAAACTTGCCGAAAATATTGCGTACAGTTTAACCACTCACGGGTACGGTATTGTGACTGGTGGCGGCCCAGGAATTATGGAAGCAGGAAATAGAGGTGCGCAACGAGGCAAAGGAACTTCGGTTGGCTTAAATATTGAATTGCCGTTTGAGCAACACGACAATCCGTATATCGATTCTGATAAAAGTTTAGATTTTGACTACTTTTTTGTTCGAAAAGTGATGTTTATTAAATATTCCCAAGGATTTGTGGTGATGCCGGGAGGTTTTGGAACTATGGATGAACTTTTTGAAGCAATCACCTTGATTCAAACAAAAAAAATTGGAAAATTTCCCATTGTTTTGGTTGGCACAAAATACTGGTCGGGATTAATGGATTGGATTAAAAATACTTTGGTGATGGAAGGAACCATCAGTTTGGATGATCTTAATTTAATTTCCATTGTTGACACGGAAGATGAAGTTTTGGAAGTGATAAATACTTTCTATAAAAAATACAGTTTAAGCCCTAACTTTTAAGAAAACCCTTGAAAAAACTCCTATTTTTAACGCTTTTAGCCGGTATTCTTTGTTNNCGTTTTATTGAAAATTATTCAAAAACATTTCACTTTGCCAAGGAAAAGCACAGAGGTAGCGTTAAAATAAATAGTTTCTCGGTGAATTACGATCTTATTACTTGGGAAATTACGGAGAAAGATCCGGATATTGTAAAAATCAATTTAAAAAAATCATTAAAACCAAAAGAATCCATAAAAATAATTGCCACCTATACCATAAAAATTCCCAATGACAAGTTTACAAATTATGGCGTAAACAAAACTGGCTATAATTTAAGGTATTGGTACTTAATTCCGGCTGTTTTCGACGGAAAATGGCAGCTGCAAAACAACTTGGATATGGATGATTTGTATGTTGATTTTACAAATTACCTTATCAACATTAAATTGCCGAAAGACTACATATTAAACAGTGATTTAGCGGTTTCTGTTGATTCACTTTCCAATTTTAACAGCTATAATTTGATTGGGAAAAACAGGCAGGATATTGCCTTGAACATCACAAAGGAAAATGATTTTGTTGCCTATAATTCTGCACCAATTTCTATAATCACCAACATTGATTCTAAAAAATTGAATCGGATTATCAAAACAGAGATCATCAACAGGGAACTTTCTTTTATTGCCTCTTATTTAGGTGATTATCCGCACGAAAAATTGCTCATCAATAAAATTGACTATGAAAAAAATCCGGTTTATGGATTTAACCAATTGCCTACTTTTTTAAAGCCATTTAATGACACTTTTGAATTTGATATTCAACTGTTTAAAATTTTAAGCCGAAAATATATAGACAATGTTTTTTTGTTTAACCAAAGACAAGATGCTTGGCTTGCAGACGGATTACAAACCTATTTAATGATTAAATATGTCGAAAAATATTATCCTGAAGTAAAAGCGATTGGCGATATTTCNNGCCGATTCACTGTCAAATTTCAACAGAAAAATTGTAAACAAATACAAGGCTGGCTTGGGAATTCAATATCTTGAAAATTATTTGGGCGAAGACACCATTTTAGATGCCATAAAAAGTTTTTCAAAAAAATATTCGGGACAAAATACCCAAAGTGATTTATTTTTGAATTTGATTGATACACCTAAGGATATTGCCTGGTATAAATCAGATTATTTAAACACGAGCAAAAAAGTTGATTATACCATTAAAAAAATAGTCAAAAAAAATGATTCACTTGAAATTAGTGTATTAAATAAACGAAATTTTATTGCCCCGATACAACTATATGGCATTCATAATAAAGAAATCGTTTATAAAAAATGGCTTGTTGGCATAGATTCCCTAACAAAAATAACTATTCCTACCAACGGATTTGATCGGCTTTCATTAAATCACGAGTTCTATTTGCCCGAATATAATTTAAGAAACAATTGGAAAAATATTGATAAAAAATTATTTAACCGGCCTGTACAGTTAAAATTTATGAAGGACATAGAAAACCCTTATTACAACCAAATTTTTTATACTCCGGAAGCGAGATACAATTTTTATGACGGTTTGGTTTTGGGAATGGCCATCTCGAACAAAACCTTGTTAAACAAGAGTTTTCAATACAAAATGATTCCTTCTTACGGAACAAAAAGCAATGCCTTTTCAGGATCTTTTTCCTTGCTTTATGAATACTTGCCCGAAAATAAAAAAGTCAACAGATTATTAACAGGAATTTCAGGTAGTAGTTTTCAATATGCAAAAGACTTAACTTACAGCACTTTTACACCGTTTGCACTCCTTGAATTGAAAAGAAAAAGTTTTAGAGATGTTAGCAATAGCGCATTGTTTACTTCCTTTGTGATGGTAGACAGGGAAAAGTCACCAACGCAAACGCAACATATTGAAACCAACAAATACAATGTTTTTAATATTAATTACGGGTATTCAAAGCCGAATATTATTGAAGATCTTAGATTTTCTGGCGGATTTCAAGTTGCTGATAAATTCAGTAAAGTCTCAGCCACAGCGCAATATAGATTGTTAACCGATACCAACAGGCAATTTGATTTCCGCTTTTTCGCCGGTGCGTTTTTGTCCAATAAAACCGAAACTGATTTCTTTAGTTTTGCTTTGGACAGGCCAACCGATTATTTATTTCAATACGATTATTTGGGAAGGTCGGAAACTTCAGGAATTTTAAGTCAGCAAATCATTATCAATGAAGGCGGATTTAAATCGAAACTTCCCGTTGCCTATGCAAACCAATGGCTGACAACCATAAACACAAGCGTTGGATTGTGGCGATGGCTAGAAGTTTATAATGATGTCGGTTTTGTGAAAAACAGGGATGAAAAAGTTTATTTTGCTTATGAAAGTGGCGTAAGGTTAAACTTTATACACGATATTTTAGAAGTGTATTTTCCTTTTTATTCCAATCTAGGGTGGGAATTGACACAGCCAAGCTACAGTACCAAAATTAGGTTTGTGTTGGTCATAAGTCCAAAAAAAATATACAATTTCGCTAAAAGAGGGTTTTATTGAGTTTCAAGTTTTTTTAGTTTCAAGATTCAAGTTAATTATCTAATTTTCAAACTTGAAACGTTAAACTTTAAACTTTTGATTTTTGACTTCTAATATTTAATAATAGCCCCATTTTTACCCCAATTTTAATTACCATTTAAATTTGTAACTTTACCCCTACTAATAAAATCAAAAATATGCAGGTAAAATCTTCATCCACCAACCAAGAACAATTATCATTCATCCAATTCAAAAAGGAAGTCTTACGCGATTACCAAATTGCTGTAATAAGTAGAGAATGCAGTTACTTGGGCCGTAGAGAAGTATTGACCGGAAAGGCAAAATTTGGCATCTTTGGAGATGGCAAAGAAGTGCCACAACTGGCAATGGCTAAAGCTTTTAAGAAAGGCGATTTCCGTTCGGGTTATTATCGAGACCAGACTTTTATGATGGCCATTGGCGAATTAACGCCCCAACAATTTTTTGCCGGACTTTATGCCCACGCCAACATTAATGCTGAACCTATGTCGGGCGGCCGACAAATGGGCGGCCATTTTGCAACACATAGTTTGGATGAAAATGGCCATTTTAAAAACCTGACCGAACAATACAATTCAACCGGAGATATTTCGCCAACCGCGGGCCAAATGCCAAGAATGCTTGGTATTGCAAAAGCTTCAAAAATGTTTCGTCATCTTCCTGAGTTAAATAATCCAAAATTTTCCGACAACGGTAATGAAGTTTCTTGGGGAACTATTGGAAACGCAAGCACTTCAGAAGGCTTATTTTTTGAAACCATAAATGCAGCTGGCGTATTACAGGTTCCAATGATTATAAGTGTTTGGGACGATGATTATGGTATTTCTGTTCCGGCAAAATATCAAACCACCAAAGAAAGTATATCAGAGGTGTTAAAAGGATTTCAACGAGATGAAACTGCAGACGGATTTGAAATTTTCGTGGTAAAAGGCTGGGATTATCCACAATTGATTTCCGTTTACAGCAAAGCGGCAAAAATTGCCCGGGAAGAGCACGTTCCCGTATTGATTCACGTAAAAGATTTAACCCAGCCGCAAGGTCATTCGACTTCCGGCTCTCACGAACGCTATAAAACTAAGGAACGCTTGGTTTGGGAAAAACAAAACGATTGTTTGGCAAAAATGCGCGATTGGATTATTGAATTCGAATTAAAAGACAGCAACAATAACCTGCTTCGCTTTGTAGATGCCGAAGAAGAATTGATCATCATTGAAAAAGAAGCAAAAAAAGAGGTGAATCAGGCAAGAAGAGATGCTTGGAATGCTTTTTTAAATCCAGTGAAAGAAGAAAAAACCAAGGTGATGCAATTGTTGGAGAATCTGGCAAACAAAAGTCATAATAAACCATTCATTTTAAAATTAAAAAACGATTTGGCTGCTGTTTTGGATACTTCAAGAAAAGATCTTTTAGTTGCAGCCCGTAAAGCCATTGTATACGTTAGAGAAGAAAAATCTGCCGAAAAAACACAACTTCAACATTGGATTCTCAATTATTTAAAAACAGAACAACCAAGCTACAGCTCCTTTTTATACAGTCAAAGTGATAAAAAAGTAAGCCACGTTAAAGAAGTTTTACCAACGTATGATGCAAACGCAGAGATGGTTGATGGCAGAATTATTATAAAAGACAATTTTGACATCCTCTTTGCAAAATACAAGGATTTATTCATCTTTGGTGAAGACGCAGGAAATATCGGCGATGTGAATCAGGGATTAGTCGGACTTCAAGAAAAATATGGAAAACTTCGTGTTGCCGATACTGGAATCAGAGAAGCAACTATTATCGGACAAGGAATTGGAATGGCGCTGAGAGGATTGCGCCCAATTGCCGAAATTCAATATCTGGATTATTTATTATATGCCATTCAAATATTGAGCGACGATTTGGCTACACTGCATTACAGGACCGTGGGTAAACAAAAAGCACCCTTAATTGTGAGAACCCGTGGTCACCGTTTGGAAGGAATCTGGCATTCCGGATCGCCGATGGGCGCTATTGTGCATTTGTTGCGAGGAATGAATATTTTGGTGCCAAGAAATATGACAAAGGCGGCCGGATTTTACAATACTTTATTGGAATGTGACGAACCGGCGTTGATTGTGGAAAATTTAAACGGCTATCGGCTTAAAGAAAAATTTCCCAACAATTTAGGCGAATTTAAAACACCGATCGGTATTGTTGAAACCATTAAAATCGGGAAAGATATTACTGTAGTTTCTTATGGTTCTACCTTAAAATTGGTGGAAGATGTGGTAAACAGTTTAAAACAGGTTGATATTGATATTGAATTGATTGATGTTCAAAGTTTGCTCCCTTTCGATATCAATCACGATGTGGTGAAAAGCATCCAAAAAACAAACCGTTTGATTATTATTGATGAAGATGTTCCAGGAGGCGCTTCTGCCTATCTGTTGAATGAAATTCTTGAAAAACAAAATGCCTATGAATATTTAGACAGCAAACCGGTCACTTTATCGGCAAAAGCGCACAGAGCCGCTTATGGAACTGATGGCGATTATTTTTCAAAACCAAATGAAGAAGATATTTTTGAAGCCATTTACAGCATTATGAATGAGGTAAATCCGACAAAATACAAACCGCTATATTAAAGTAACACAAATTACATTTTATCAAAATTCAATAAAAACACCTACTTAGGTGTTTTTTTTATTCATATCCTATTTAAATTATCAAAAAAGAATATGACAACGGTCACGTATTGATATTTATCATTCTTTTTACAATATTTAACCCATATCTTTGAGAATAATAAAATTACACAACAATATTCATATATAAATTTATTGATATGGCAAAAGTAAAAGGAGCTATAGTTGTTGACACACAAACCTGCAAAGGCTGTGAGGTTTGTATTCCTGTTTGTTCGGATGGCGTGATTGGTATGTCAACAGACGTAAATAGAAAAGGCTACCACTATGCTTATATGAAAAACCCTGAAGCTTGCACAGGCTGCACAAATTGCGGCGTGGTTTGCCCAGACAGAGCAATCTCCGTTTATAGAATAAAAGTTTCAGAATAACCAATTAAACACCGAGAAGAATGTCAGAATTAAAATTAATGAAAGGTAATGAAGCATTGGCTGAAGCTGCAATTAGGGCTGGAGTTGATGGTTATTTTGGTTACCCTATTACACCACAGACAGAAATTATTGAATATTTAATGACTGAACGTCCTGAATTAAGGACCGGAATGGTTGTTTTACAGGCTGAAAGCGAAATAGCGGCCATCAACATGGTTTATGGTGCAGCAAGCACCGGCAAAAAAGCGATGACTTCTTCATCAAGTCCGGGAATTTCTTTAAAACTGGAAGGAATCTCCTATTTGGCAGGTGCAGAATTGCCTGCCGTAATTGTAAATGTTGTGCGTGGCGGACCAGGATTGGGAACGATACAACCTTCACAAGCCGACTATTTTCAATCGGTAAAAGGTGGCGGACACGGAGATTATAAGCTTTATGTCTTGGCGCCGGCATCCGTTCAGGAAATGGCCGATTTTGTGGAAGACGCTTTTGATATCGCCTTTAAATATCGCGCTCCCGTTTTAATTCTTTCTGATGGATTGATTGGCCAAATGATGGAAAAAGTAGTGCTTAAACCACAAAAACTAAGAATGACCAACGAAGAATTGATTGAAAAAAATGGTGATTGGGCGGTTACAGGTAAAAAAGGAAGAGAACGCAATATTATTACATCACTCGATTTACAATCGGAAAAAATGGAAGCCAGAGTTCGCAGGCTGATGAAAAAATATGAGCAAATGGAAAAAGAAGATTTGCGTTTTGAAAAAATAAACTGCGATGACGCTGAATATTTGATTATTGCTTACGGATCAAGCGCACGGATTTCACAAAAAGCTGTTGAATTGGGAAGAGCAAAAGGAATAAAAGTAGGTTTATTAAGACCAATAACATTATTTCCTTATCCAAAAAAAGCACTTTTCGATTTAGCCGATCAGGTTAAAGGAATTTTAAGTGTTGAATTAAATGCAGGTCAGATGGTAGAAGATGTTCGACTTTCCGTTGAATTTAAAGTACCCGTTGAACATTTTGGAAGAACCGGAGGAATTATCCACACTCCAGAAGAAATTTTAGAAGCTTTAGAACAAAAAATTATTAAAAATGGAAGTATCAGACATCATAAAACCAGAGAATCAAGTATTCTGTAAAACAAAATTAATGACCGACAATTCCCTGTCTTACTGTCCGGGATGTGGTCACGGCACTGCGCACAATTTAACGATGGAAGTCATTGATGAAATGGGCATTTCAGAAGATGTTATCGGTGTTGCACCGGTTGGCTGCTCTGTTTTGGCCTATGATTTTATGAATATCGATATGACACAAGCCGCCCACGGACGCGCACCGGCGGTGGCAACAGCCATTTCAAGACTTTGGCCTGAAAAATATGTGTTTACCTACCAAGGTGACGGCGATTTGGCTGCAATTGGAACTGCGGAAACCATCCACGCCTGCAACAGGGGTGAAAACATTGTGATCATTTTTGTGAACAATGGTATTTACGGAATGACCGGCGGACAAATGGCGCCAACAACTTTGGCAGGAATGAAATCTTCCACATCACCTTACGGAAGAGACATAGAAACCATGGGTTCTCCCTTGAAAATAACAGAATTAATTGCCAATCTTCCAGGTGTTTATTACGTATCCCGTCATGCAGTTCATACACACAAACACGCGCGTAAAGCTAAAAAAGCGATTCAAAAAGCATTTGAAAACACACGTTTGGGAAAAGGGCTTTCATTTATTGAAATCGTGTCTAATTGCAACTCCGGATGGAAAATGGGACCAAATGAGTCAAATATTTGGATGGAAGAAAATATGTTTCCATACTTTCCCCTTGGTGATATAAAAGTAGATGGTATCTTAAAAAAATAAAACAATGACAGAAGAAATTATTATCGCAGGTTTTGGAGGACAAGGAGTGCTATCAATGGGGAAAATATTGGCCTATTCTGCCATTATGCAAAATCAGGAAGTAAGCTGGATGCCTTCTTACGGACCGGAAATGCGCGGAGGAACTGCCAATGTTACCGTAATTTTAAGTGATGAAAGAATTAGTTCGCCTTACTTAAAAATTGTGGATACTGCCATCATTTTAAACCAGCAATCGATGGATAAATTTGAGGAATCCGTAAAACCGGGAGGCATTTTAATTTACGATCCAAACGGAATTACCGCGCATCCAACAAGAACAGATATCAAAATTTACCAAATTGAAGGCACAAAATTGGCTTCAGAAATGGGAAATAAGAAAATTTTTAATATGATTATTTTAGGCGGCTATCTAAAAGTGAAACCCGTTGTAAAATTAGAAAATGTGATTGAAGGATTGAAAAAATCAATCTCTGAACGTTACCATAACTTGATTCCATTAAATGTGGAAGCCATCACTATGGGAATGAACAATATTGTTCCTTATAAAGTACAAGAAGCCATATTTCAAAATTAGTTTTTAGTTGTTCTTTGTTTCAGAATTCGGTTATTTTGTGTAATATTATGCAAAATAACCGAATTTTTTATGGCTTCAATTTTAGTGACCGGCGGAACCGGATTTATAGGAAGGACGCTTTCTGATTTATTGAGAGAAAATGGTCATACCGTTTTAGTTTTAAGCAGAGCAAAAACTGACAAACCCAACACCTTTTATTGGAATTTAGCCGAGCGTTATATTGAACCTGAAGCCATTATTGATACCGATTATATCATTCATCTGGCAGGTGAAGGCATTGCGGACAAACGCTGGACACCGCAAAGAAAAAAAGATTTAATCAATAGCCGGGTTGAAACCGCAAACCTTTTATTTGAAAAAGTTAAGGAGCTCAATCCAAATTTAAAAGGATTTATTTCCGCTTCAGGAATTGGCTATTACGGTGCCATAACATCCGAAAAAATTTACAATGAAAATGATGCAGCCGGACGTGATTTTGTAAGTGCCATTTGCAAAGTTTGGGAAAAAGCCGCGAACCAATTTAATAAAATTAACATAAGAACCGTCATTTTAAGAACCGGCGTTGTGCTTTCCAAAGAAGGCGGCGCTTTAGAAAAATTAAGTCAGCCCATAAAATTGGGTGTTGGCGCTGCACTTGGAAGCGGAGAACAATACATTCCCTGGATTCATTTGGAAGATTTATGCAATATGTATCTTTTCGCCATTGAAAATGAAGAATTTAAAGGGATTTACAATGCCGTTGCACCAGAACATCTCACCAACAAATCGCTCACAAAAATCATTGCCAATAAACTTAAAAAGCCATTATGGCTGCCAAATATTCCCGCTTTTGTGATGAAATTATTGTTAGGTAAAATGGCCATAATCATCTTGGAAGGAAGCCGTATTTCTTCTGAAAAAATTGTTGCTGCTGGATTTAAATTTAAGCTTCCGACGTTAAAGGAAGCGCTTGATCATTAATGCCTTCATCATCAAAATAAAATACTAGAAACAAAAAAAGCCTCCAAAATTTGGAGGCTTTTAAATTTATTTCAAAAAGATTATTCTTCTTTTACTTCTTCAAAGTCTACATCTTCTACGTGGTCTTTTTCATTTTTTGTCTGACCATTTCCGGCATCACCTGCTGGAGCGCCTTGCGAATCTTGTTCTGCTTTGTACATTTCTTCACTGGCTACTTTCCAAGCTTCATTAATTTTTTCCATTGCAGCGTCAATTTGTGCAATATCTTTTGTTTCGTGAGCTTTTTTCAATTCAACAAGTGCCGCTTCTATTGGACCTTTTTTATCAGCCGATAATTTTTCACCAAATTCTTTTAATTGTTTTTCTGTTTGGAAAATCATAGAATCTGCAGCATTTATTTTTTCGGCAGTTTCTTTTGCTTTTTTATCAACTTCCGCATTTGCTTCCGCATCAGCTTTCATTTTTTTGATTTCTTCTTCTGTCAATCCTGAAGAAGCTTCAATTCTGATATCTCTTGTTTTTCCTGTTGCTTTATCGCCGGCAGTTACGTGAATAATACCGTTGGCATCAATATCAAAAGTTACTTCAATTTGAGGCGTTCCTCTTTGTGCCGGCGGAATGCCGTCCAAATGGAAACGTCCAATTGTTTTGTTATCGGCTGCCATAGCGCGTTCACCTTGCAACACGTGAATTTCTACAGATGGCTGATTGTCTGCCGCTGTTGAAAACACTTGTGATTTTTTGGTTGGAATGGTTGTGTTTGCTTCAATTAACTTGGTCATTACATTTCCCATAGTTTCAATACCCAATGAAAGCGGTGTAACGTCTAACAACAATACATCCTTAACATCACCCGATAAAACACCACCTTGAATGGCTGCGCCAATGGCAACAACTTCATCAGGATTCACTCCTTTTGATGGTGATTTTCCGAAGAATTTTTCCACAGCTTCCACGACAGCAGGAATACGTGTTGATCCACCAACTAAAATAATTTCATTGATATCACCGGTTGTTAAACCTGCACCTTTAAGGGCAGTTCTACAAGGCTCAATCGTTCTTTTGATTAAATCATCAATCAATTGCTCAAACTTTGCTCTGGTTAAACTGCGAACCAAATGTTTTGGGCCACTTGCGGTAGCTGTAACATAAGGCAAGTTAATCTCGGTTGTTGCAGCCGATGACAATTCAATTTTTGCTTTTTCAGCAGCTTCTTTTAAACGTTGCAAAGCCATTGGATCTTGACGTAAATCAATTCCCTCTTCTTTTTTAAACTCTTCTGCCAACCAGTCAATAATTTTTTGGTCAACATCATCACCACCTAAATGCGTATCACCATCGGTTGACAATACTTCAAAAACGCCATCACCTAATTCTAGAATAGAAACGTCGTGCGTTCCTCCACCAAAATCGAAAACAACAATTTTTTGATCGATTCCTTTTTTGTCTAAACCATAAGCCAATGCCGCAGCAGTAGGCTCGTTGATAATACGGCTCACTTTTAATCCGGCAATTTCCCCGGCTTCTTTGGTGGCCTGACGTTGTGCATCGTTAAAATAAGCTGGCACCGTCACAACGGCTTCCGTTACTTCAGTTCCTAAATAATCTTCGGCAGTTTTCTTCATTTTTTGAAGAATCATTGCTGATATTTCTTGTGGTGTGTACAATCTTCCGTCGATATCAACACGAGGCGTATCGTTATCACCTTTTACCACTTTATAAGGTACACGCTCTGCTTCCATTTTGGATTCAGAATATTTGTTTCCCATAAAACGCTTAATTGAATAAACTGTTTTTAAAGGATTTGTAACGGCCTGACGTTTTGCAGGATCTCCCACCTTTCTTTCTCCACCTTCAATAAATGCCACAATAGAAGGCGTTGTTCTTTTTCCTTCTGCGTTAGGAATTACCACTGGTTCATTTCCTTCCATTACGGAAACACACGAATTGGTTGTTCCTAAATCTATTCCTATAATTTTTCCCATGACTATATGCTATTAATTTTTTTGTTTTTTAAACTCTGAATTACGGTATTCAATGATTATGCCATTGCAAAAATTATGTCAAGTTGTCATAATTATATATAAGCTTGGTTCATAATTGTCACTGAAACCGCTTCAAATACCATAAATTTTATAAAAATGATTGGGATATAACACAATGCTATATCTTTGCTTACTTTTATAAAAAACGATAAAAATGGAGTGTATTTCGATTTTTGACATGTTAAAGATAGGAATCGGTCCTTCAAGTTCTCATACTTTGGGTCCGTGGCGGGCTGCCGAAAGATGGATCAATCACCTTAAAAAAGAGGCTAATTTCACCAAAGTTACTTCCATTAAGGTTGATTTATATGGCTCACTTTCTTTGACAGGAAAAGGCCACGCTTCAGATTTAGCCATACTATTGGGATTGTCAGGAGAAGATCCAGAAACCATTCCTACAGAAGAAATTTTCCCCATCACAACTGACATTCAAACCTATAAAAAAATAAATTTTGGCGGCGCGCATTTAATTGATTTTGATCCAATTACTGACATTCTTTTTAACCTGGAATTTTTGCCGTTTCACGCAAACGGCATAAAATTTAGGGCGTTTGAAAATGGGATTGAAATTTCTTCGGATACATATTATTCCATTGGAGGCGGATTTGTGGTTCGAGAAGAATTGATTCACGCCAAGGAAAACATCAAAATTCATAAAACATTTCCTTATCCCATACAAATTGCCAAAGAGTTGGAGCTTTATTGCAAACAGGAAAACTTAAAAATATCGGAAATTGTACTGGAAAACGAAAGATCACTGAGAAGCGAGCAGGAAATTGACCACCAAATTAATCGCATTTGGGACACAATGCTCGAATGTATGTACATTGGCTGCCACACTTCTGGAACGCTTCCGGGCGGATTGAATGTGAGACGCCGCGCTTTTGACATTCATGAAAAATTACACGTCGATTTTGTCTATAATTCTCCTGCGGAATGGTTGCAAAGCATCAGAAAAACAGAAGTGAAGTTTCGGGAAATCCTAAAATGGGTAAGTTGTTTGGCTTTAAGCGTTAATGAAGTGAATGCTTCTTTAGGAAGGGTTGTGACCGCGCCAACAAACGGAAGTGCTGGCGTAATTCCTGCCGTTTTAATGTATTACATGGTGATTGAAAACCATCAGGCAAATTTTGAACACGTAAAACAATTTTTGTTGGTAGCCGGAGAAATTGGAAGCATCTTTAAAAAAGGCGCAACCATTTCAGCCGCAATGGGCGGTTGTCAGGCAGAAATTGGCGTATCTTCTGCAATGGCCGCAGGTGCGCTGACTGAATTGCTTGGCGGAAGTCCGGAACAAGTGCTTATGGCCAGTGAAATTGCAATGGAACATCATTTGGGATTGACTTGCGATCCAATTGGCGGTTTGGTGCAAATTCCTTGCATTGAACGCAATGCGATGGGCGCCATAAAAGCCATTCATGCCGCTGAACTGGCATTGGAATCTGACGCCTTAAATGCCAAAGTGCCATTAGACAAAGTTATCGCAACGATGTGGGAAACGGCAAAAGACATGAATTCAAAATACAAAGAAACTTCAGAAGGCGGTTTGGCCGTAAGTGTTAACATCTCAGATTGTTAACGAAAACTTATGTTTTATCAAAATTATTTTTTAACTTTAAGTAGCAAATTCTATTTTAATTAAAAAATTGTAATCATGAGTAAATTAGATGAAAAAATTGCACTATATCAAGGTGAAATGAAAAAATTGGGTCTTAAATTTGATGCCGATTTATTGACAAAAGTAACGAAAGGCTTAGGGCCTTCAATTTACAAACCAGATGCTGAAACTGTATCAGGTTCCGATAAAAAGGAACTTGAAACTTTGAAAAAAAACTTTTTAATGAAAAAATTAGGATTGCCTGACAGTCCAAAATTGGACCACGCAGTTGAAAATGTCATTGAAAAGGTAGGAAAATCAAACAGAAATAAATACAGGGCCATTGTTTATTATGAATTGGTAAAAGAATTGGGCCAAGAAGGTAAATATAATTAATTCTTAAAAAAGAAACCCGCAAATTGCGGGTTTTCTTTTATCATTTTCTGAATTATTATAGGCTGAAATATTTTCAATCCATTTAATTAATCCAAATCTTCTTCACTTTCTTCATCGGCAATATCTTCAATATCACTGTCAAATACATCATCAAAATTATCTTCCTCTGCATCATAATCCTCCATAGTTTCTTCCAATTTCAAACTTATTTTAACAAGGTAAATAGTATCCTCAAAACGAACCTCAACTGCTCTTATAGTTTCTCCTTTGGCATTTTTAAAGGTAATAATGTCTTTATAACCGTATCCTGTCGGGAATTTTTCCACCAACAGGTCCAATATTTCACTGGTTAATTTACTATAATCTACTATAACTCTTTTCATAAACTGCAACTACATATTTAACAAATATGCGAAAATTAACGGCACAACAATGGTTGCGTCTGATTCTATTATAAATTTTGGGGTATTGATGTCTAATTTTCCCCAGGTTATTTTTTCATTTGGAACTGCACCTGAATACGATCCATAACTTGTGGTAGAATCTGAAACCTGACAAAAATAGCTCCAAAATGGCGTGTCTGTACGTTCTAAATCTTGGTATAACATTGGCACCACACAAATTGGGAAATCGCCTGCAATCCCACCGCCTATTTGGAAGAATCCAATACCGTTTTCAGAATTTTCAGTGTACCAATCGGCCAAGAAAGTCATATATTCAATGCCCGATTTTACGGTGCTTGCTTTAAGTTCCCCTTTTAATACGTAGGAAGCAAAAATATTCCCCATAGTGCTGTCTTCCCAACCCGGAACTACCATTGGCAAATTGGCTTTAGCAGCGGCAATCATCCAACTGTTTTTCGGATCAATTTCATAATATTGTTCCAACACACCCGAAAGCACCAATTTGTACATAAATTCATGCGGGAAAAATCGTTCGCCCTTGTCTTCGGCATCTTTCCAAATTTTGAAAATATGTTTTTGCAATCTTCTGAAAGCTTCTTCTTCAGGAATACAAGTATCGGTAACCCTGTTCAATCCTTTTTCCATTAAATTCCACTCATCCTGAGGCGTTAAATCCCGGTAGTTTGGCACTCTTTTATAATGGGAATGGGCAACTAAATTCATCACATCTTCTTCCAAGTTTGCACCGGTACAAGAAATAATTTGCACTTTATCCTGTCTGATTATTTCCGCAAACACTTTGCCTATTTCAGCTGTGCTCATCGCGCCAGCCAAAGAAACTAACATTTTTGAACCGGCAGCCAACTGGTCTTCATAGCCTTTGGCGGCATCAACCAATGCAGCAGAATTAAAATGCAGGTAATACTTTTCAATAAATTGGGAAATCGCTCCTTTATTAATCATATTCTTCGTCTTCGAATTTTGAGATTTTATTATTTGGTTCTTTAAAACCGCTTTCATTTCCATAATCTGCCTCTTCTGTATTGTCAAATTTGTAACTAAGCATTTTATAGTACAATTTGGCTGCTAAAAAATCGGATGATTTGTCTTTTTCATTTGGACAAAGTTCCATAATATCAAAACCTACCACATTTTTTTCCTTGAATATTTTTTTCAGAAAATCCAGGGTTTCGTACCAAAGCAAGCCTCCCGGTTCAGGAGTTCCTGTTGATGGCATCAATGAAGGATCAAAAGCATCCAAATCAAAAGTGATAAAAACATTTTTTCCCATTAAATCAATGGCATTTTCCATCCAATAATCGTCGATGGCCATTTCGTGGGCAAAAAATATTTTATCAGGATCCATTACGCTTTTCTCCAAAATGTCCATACTGCGAATACCTACTTGAACTAAGTTTGTATTCTGGCTGGCTTCATAGGCTGTGCAAGCGTGATTGCAACTTGATCCGTTATATTCTTTTCTTAAATCGGCGTGCGCATCAATTTGAACCACCGTTAAATCATTGAAACATTCGTTAAAAGCCCTGATTGTTCCAATAGAAACGGAATGTTCGCCGCCAAAAATGGTGACAAATTTATTTTTTCTGATAAATGTTTTAGTCACTGCGTGTACTGCGGCAACCATTTTTTCAGGTGAAGAATTTTCTGTCACCGCCTCTGATAAATAAATGCCGTTTTTATAAACTTCAGAATCAGTTTCAATATCATAAAGTTCCATATTTTCCGAAGCATTCAAAAAAGCTTCCGGCCCCTTGTCGGCACCTTTTTGCCAAGTGCTTGTTCCGTCATAAGGAACAGGAATCAATACTATTTTTGAAGTATCAATTTTGGCATATTGTTCAGATATCCCCGCGTAAGTTCTTTTATTCATAACCCAATATTTTTAAAAAATCGCTTGCTGTTTGTTTTTCTTTAAACACTTTAAATTCTAGTTTTCCTTCGTTATCTTTTGATATAATAATATGTTTTGGCTGCGGNNGCGCCTGTATTAAAAAATCCTAAATACAGTGGCTTTTCTTCTTTATAAACCGGCAAATAAATGGCGTTTATATGTTGTTCTGAATTGTAATAATCATCACTATCACAAGTTAAACCACCTAACAATACCCGTTCATAAACATCATTCCAACGGTTTAAAGGTAATAAAATAAATCGTTTATTTATAGCCCAACTGTCGGGTAAAGTGGTGATAAATGATGAATTTATCATATTCCATCTTTCTCTGTCGTTTTGTTTCTTTTGGTATAGTACTTTATAAATGGCGCCTCCGCTTTCTCCTACCGTATAACTTCCAAACTCTGTAAATATATGCGGAACCTGCACCTCTGCATCTTCACAAGCTTCTTTTATCTGGCTGATAATTTCATTAACCATATATTCATAATCATAATTGAAAGCCAAGGAATTTTTTATTGGAAATCCGCCTCCAATATTCAGGCTGTCTAAACCTGGGCAAATTCTTTTCAAACTGATGTAAACCTTCAAACATTTGCTCAACTCATTCCAATAATAGGCATTGTCTTTTATACCAGTATTGATGAAGAAATGCAACATTTTTAGGTTCACTTTATGATTGTCTTTCACTTCTCTTCGGTAAAAATCGACAATATTTTTATAGCCAATTCCCAATCGCGAGGTGTAGAATTCGAACTTTGGTTCTTCTTCAGAAGCGATCCTTATTCCAATGTTAATTTTCTTTTTGGTGCCTTCGGTAAGCAAGCCAATTTCTTCATAATTGTCGATAATGGGAATGCAATTTTTATGACCGTTGTTAATCAATCGCTGAATATTCGCAATATATTCATCTCTTTTGAAACCGTTGCAAAGTATATATGTTTTATCGGTTATTTTCCCTTCCGTCTTTAAGTTTTCAACAATGTCAATATCAATGGCTGAAGAAGTCTCAATATGAATGTCATTGTTTAAAGCCTCATCCAAAACGTGTTTAAAATGGGAACTCTTGGTACAATAACAATAATGGTATTTGGCTTTGTACTTGTTCTTATGCATAGCATTTACAAACATTGCTTTGGCTCTTTGAATATTTTCGCTAATTTTTGGTAAATAGGTNNAAATCGAAAGTTTGGCTTATTAAGTCAATATATTTTGTGTTCATTTAGTATTTTAATTTTACAATTAATAAGGTAGTCATTTTAGACTCATATTAAGTTCAAAAAAGCAAAGTTAACGCTATACTCTTAACACTAAATAATTTTTTTCAAGCCGAACAACTTTCAACGGATTGAATAACTTTAAAATGTGATTAAATGAAGTCATTAAAAGGTTTAATTCTTCTTTATATTTTTTAATAATTTTATGTTTTAAAGACCTGCAAACATATAAGTTAGATACTAAAAAACGTACTTCCGTCCTGGTTGCTTTAAACATTGGCGCAAACTTATATAAAAAATCAATACAAATTAAAAAAAAACTTTATTTATCGCGTAAAAACCAACTCTTTTGCTGAAGATAAATTTGCGTCAAAAGCATAGCCTTCCTCATTAAAATTTTTCAAACCATCCAAGGTTTCAATTTGGTGATCAATAATGAAACGAACCATTAAACCTCTGGCTTTTTTGGCAAAAAAAGCGATTACTTTTAATTTTCCGTCTTTTAAATCCTTAAAAACCGGCGTAATTACAGGAACTTTCAACAATGCCGGTTTTATGGCTTTAAAATACTCTGCGCTTGCCAAATTGATAAACAATTCATTGTCAGCAAGTTCCTTATTCAATTCTTCAGTAATTTTATCGCCCCAAAATCGGTATAAATTCTCTTTATTCACCACTTTTAACTTGGTTCCCATTTCCAAACGATAAGGCTGCATCAAATCCAAAGGCTTCAGTAAACCATATTGTCCAGACAAGATTCTCAATTTATTTTGAAGTAAATCCAGTTTTTTAAGCGACAAAGAATAAGCATCAAGGCCAATATAAACCTCGCCTTTAAATGCAAAAATGGCCTGGCGGGAATTCTCCAGATTAAATGGCAATGCCCATTCCTGGTTGCGTTGCCAATTTAATTCGCCCAAATTTGGAGAAATACCCATCAATGTTGATAGTTGTTTTGGTGATTTCTTTTTTAAAACGTTATTTATTTTTGCAGCTTCCTCCAAAAAAATCCCTTGGGTAAATTGCTTTGTGGGAATTGGCGTTTCATAATCCAAAGATTTGGCAGGCGATATTACTATTTTCATTTTTTATTTTTTGTAATTTTTTAGCTGAAATGTCATTCAACCAAGCAATTTTCTGTTGAAATATTTTAAATGATTTCTTAAAATTAAAAATTAATTAATAAATATTGGCTTTTTTATCAATTATTATTGAAATAATGCTTCTTTAAACAAGTTCGTCAATGAATTTTTGCATTTTATCATAGAGCAATCCAACGTGATAACCATCCATCAATGCGTGATGAACTTCCACCGAAAAAGGGATTTTTTTGACCTCATTTTCTGTAAATATTTTGCCAAACACCAATTTTGGAATTCCCTGCAAACCTTCATCACCCTTTCTTGCGTGCTTAAATCCGGTAAAAGAAACCCAAGGAATTGTTGAACAATGGATAATTCCCAACTGATCTTCTTGCGCGTTAAACACGATGCCATTTTTATGGTTTTCGAGCACTATTTTGCCTTTTGCATCAAATTCAGCCATTGTTTTCTGAAACTCAAACTCGCAAAACGAAAAAGTGAAATCATCATTTAAAACCGTGGAACCAATATTTACCGTTTCAAAAACGTAAACTTTATCGTTTTTTAAACGCAATTTAAATTCGGTTATTTCATTGGCGCATTTTAAAGAAATGTACAAGCAAGCCAATGAAAACGAGAAGTCATTTTGTTTACAATATTTGTAAAGATTGGTGATATCTAAATTGGCGGTAATATTAAAAAAAGGATCTTCATACGTTTTAAAAAATTGGTATTGCGCATTTCTGTTCCAGTTTTCAACATCAAATTCCTTCATAATTATTCTTTCTGATTTATGGTGTAGGAACGCCATTTTTCTAGACACAATTGCATATCTTCCGGCATTTCAGAATTAAACTGTAAAAATTCTTTGGTAATTGGATGTTGAAAACCCAATGTTTTTGCGTGAAGACCTTGTCTTGGCAAAGTTTTAAAACAATTTTCGACAAATTGTTTGTATTTGGTGAATGTAGTTCCCTTTAAGATAATATCTCCGCCGTATCGTTCATCATTAAAAAGTGTGTGACCAATATGTTTCAAATGCGCCCTAATTTGGTGCGTTCTTCCAGTTTCCAATTTACACTGAATTAAAGTAACGTAACTAAAACGCTCCAGCACTTTATAATGCGTAATGGCTGGTTTTCCAAATTCGCCGGTTGGAAAAACATCCATTTGCAGGCGATTTTTTAAACTTCTGCCTATATTTCCTTCAATAATTCCCTCTTCTTCATCTATATTTCCCCAAACCAGGGCGTAATACAAACGCTCTGTGGATCTTTCGAAAAACTGTTTGGACAAATGAGCCATTGCATATTCGGTTTTTGCGACCACTAACAATCCGCTGGTATCTTTGTCAATTCTATGCACCAAACCCGGACGTTCATTGGAGTTTGTGGGTAAATTTTCAATATGGTAAATCAATCCGTTCACCAAAGTCCCGCTATAATTTCCGTGACCGGGATGCACTACCATTCCGGCAGGCTTATTTACCACAATCACCTCGTCATCTTCAAATAAAATATCCAACGAAATATTTTCGGCAACCAATAAATTTTCGTGAGGCGGATGTGCCAAAACAACGCGAACCACGTCTTTTGCCTTTACTTTGTAGTTTGATTTTACAGGAACGTCATTCACCAAAATATTTCCTGCTTTTGCTGCTTGTTGAATTTTATTTCGGGTTGAATATTCTATGAAATTCATTAAATATTTATCAACGCGCAATGGCTCCTGGCCTTCGCTTGCAACAAACCTGTAATGTTCGTAAAATTCTTCTTTCTCTAATTCGTCAATGTCTTCTGCTTTCATTCTATATTTTCTACTTCAAGAGAATCTATTTGTTGTCCGCCTTCATTTCCATCGCCCAATTTTAAAATAAGTTCTGAATCTTGCGGAATTTTGTCCCCGTTTTTTAAATCTCTGCCATTAAATATTAAGCCTCTTACCACATCTTTCGCAATGTCGTTCACATAAATTTCCTGCGCACTTATTCTAAAACCAATGGCTGTTAATTGGGAAACGGCTTGTCTTTTTGTTTTCCCATAAAAATCGGGTATTACTATATCTTTAAATCCTGAAGGATTCAATGTCAAATAAATTTTTCTGTTTTCCTTCACAAAATCTCCTGCTTCCGGACTCTGTTCAATGACCGATTTTTTTGGATAATCGGCATTAAAACTTGCAGAATCAATCACTTCCCAGTTCAAATCCAAGTCGTCCAAGGTTTGTTCAACTTCCTCCAAACTTAATTTCGACAAATTTGGAACTTCAATTTTCTGATTGTGATTGGTTGAAAAATCTAACCAAAACACACTAAGAACAATCAATATTACTATGCCAACAAAAGCCATCAGCAATTGCTTAAAAAACACTTTAGATCCAATAAATTTAAAAAAACTCATATTCCCGTTTTTTGATTTTGTGCAAAGATACTTTTTTATTGTTGATTTGTTGAATTTTTCAATCTCTCAATAATGTAATTCGCTAGTTGGCATATCGGCTAATTGCCAAATGAACTTTTAACTTTTAACTTTCAACTTTTAACTTATAATATGTAAGTTTGTATTTCAACTTAGTTAACACAAAATGAAAAAAAATATTGCCATCATTATGGGCGGATACTCTTCGGAAGTTGAAATTTCCCTAAAAAGCGGCGAAGTTGTTTATCAAAACATTTCAAAAGAAAAATACAATACCTACAAAATTCATATTCTTAAGGAAAAATGGGTATTTGTTGATGATGATGAGAAGGAATATCCCATCAACAAACAAGATTTTTCAACAGAAATTAACGGTAAAAAAATTAATTTCGACTGCGTTTTTAATGCCATTCACGGACATCCGGGCGAAGACGGAACTATTTTGGCGTATTTTGAATTAATCGGACTTAAACACACCTCGGCGCCTTTTTACCAAATGGCTTTAACATTTAACAAGCGCGATTGTTTAAGTGTGGTGAAACAATATGGCATAAAAACTGCAAAATCTTACTTTTTAAATAAAGGCGACAACATTAATGTGGATGAAATAATTGCCAGAGTTGGTTTGCCTTGCTTTGTAAAACCAAACAATGCCGGTTCAAGTTTTGGAATTTCCAAGGCAAAAAAGGCTGCGGAAATGATTCCCGCCATTGAAAAAGCTTTCAGGGAAGATTCCCAAATTTTAATTGAAGAATTTTTAGACGGACCCGAAATTACCATTGGCGTTTTCAACTACAAAGGAAAAATTAAAGTCCTTCCAATGACAGAAATTGTCTCCGAAAACGAATTTTTTGATTACGAAGCCAAATATTTAGGGAAATCACTAGAAATTACACCTGCCAGAATTTCAGATGAAATTCACCAAAAATTAGAAAAAATCGCTGCCTACGTATACAAAATTTTAAATATGAGCGGTTTTTCCCGATCGGAATATATTTTGGTGAATGACGAACCTTATTTTTTGGAAATGAATACCGTGCCCGGATTGACAACCGCAAGTTTAATTCCGCAACAGGCAGAAGCTGCAGGCATTAGTTTAGAGAAACTTTTTCATAACGCCATTGAAATGGCTTTAAGCAAAAACTCATGAAAAAAGCAATTTTTCCGGGATCATTTGATCCAATTACTTTAGGCCACGTTGATGTTATTGACCGGGCATTGCCTTTATTTGATGAAATTATTATTGCCATTGGCATAAATAACGATAAAACTTATATGTTTACTCTTGAAGACCGCATCAGTTTTATAAAAAAACATTATGCCAATGAACCAAAAATAAAGGTGGAAACATATTCTGGCTTAACCATCGATTTTTGTAAAAAGAAAAATATTCATTTTATTTTAAGAGGCTTGCGAAATCCGGCAGATTTTGAATTTGAAAAAGCGATTGCCCAAACCAACAGAAAATTATCGACTGTTGAAACGGTGTTTTTGCTCACCTCAGCCGACACATCATTTATTAGCTCAAGCATTGTGCGCGATGTTTTGCGAAATGGCGGAGATATTTCAGGTTTTGTCCCTGAAAGTGTTCCGAAAAAATTGTAATAATGCACATTAAAAAATACCTATTTTTAGCAATAATCACATTCTTTTCAGGTTCAATCTCTGCCCAAAAAACAGGGAAAGATTTCATAACTATTTTCGAAAAATCAAAAGGGACTGAAACTGCCACTTACCAGGAAACCATCGAATATTACAAAGATTTGGCCACTGCGTATCCGGAAATTTCTTTGTTGGAAATGGGCGAAACCGATAGCGGATTTCCTTTGCATCTGGTGGTTTTCAGCGCTTCAAAAGAATTCGATTTCAGTAAAATTCACGACAGCAAAAAAAACATCATTTTAATCAACAATGCCATTCACCCAGGAGAATCTGATGGTGTTGATGCGAGTATGATGTTGTTAAGAGATATTGTTAAGGATAAAAACAAGATTAAAAAATTAGGAAATATGGTGTTGGCCGTCATTCCTATTTACAATATTGGCGGCGCTTTGAACAGAAACAGTTATTCCCGTGCAAACCAAAATGGTCCGAAGGAATATGGATTTCGGGGAAATGCACAAAATTATGATTTGAATCGGGATTTTATCAAAGCCGACACTAAAAATGCCAAATCATTTGCTGAAATTTTTCATTTGGTGAAACCCGATATTTTTATCGACAATCACGTAAGCAATGGCGCCGATTACCAATATGGCATCACCCATTTATTTACGCAACACAATAACTTAGGAAACGACTTGGGCGATTTCATAGAGAATATTATGAGACCCAACATAGAAGCTTCGTTGTTGAAAAAAAATATCATCATTACGCCTTATGTGAATGTTTGGGGAACAACACCCGAAGCTGGTTTTAGCCAGTTTTTCGACAGTCCGAGATATTCAACCGGCTACAGCACCTTGTTTAATACTTTGGGAATGATGGTGGAAACCCATATGCTAAAACCCTACAAACAGCGTATGGAACAAACCTACAGTTTATTGGAATCTGCCATCGATTTCACCATTGAAAAAGGCACTGAAATTAAAGAACTTCGCCAAAATGCCATTACAAAAATTTTAGCAAAAAAAACCTATCCGATTTCTTTTGAACTCAATAAAGACTATTTTACAACTTTGCAATTTAAAGGTTATGAAGGAAGCTATATCGACAGCAAAGTGACCAACGGCAAGCGTTTGTTTTACGACCGCACAAAACCTTATACAAAGCCTGTAAAATATTTCAACAATTATATTGCTTCCAAAGAAATAGAAATCCCAAAAGCCTATATTTTAAAACAAGGTTGGTGGAAAGTTTTGGAGCGCTTAAAAGATAACCATATTGACTATGCCGTTTTTAAAAATGACACTTCAATAATTGTTGAAGAACAACATATTAAAGATTATAAAACAAGCACAAGATCATTTGAAGGACATTTTATCCATTCAAAAACGGAAGTTGTTGCAGAAACCAAAAAAGTTTTGTTTCAAAAAGGAGATATTTATATCCCAATCCAACAAAATGGCTTACGATATATTATGGAAACTTTGGAAGCTGAAGCAACCGATTCCTTTTTTAACTGGAATTTTTTCGACACCATTTTAGAACAAAAAGAACACTTTTCTTCTTATGTTTTTGAAGATATTGCAGAAAAATTGTTACAAGAAAATCCAACTTTGAGAGATTTGCTTAATCAGAAAATGGATACCAATAAAGTTTTTGCAGAAAGTACTGAAGCGCAGCTGGATTTTATCTACAAAAATTCTCCTTACTATGAATCGGCACACTTAAAACTGCCGGTTTATAAGGTTTTTTAAATATTGATTTTGTTGATTAACAACTCCCAATAACCAACATCAATCCATTTATTAAACTTATAGCCCACTTCTTTAAATTGCGCTATTTTTTCAAATCCGAATTTTTCGTGTAAAGCGATGCTTGCTTCATTTGGCAAGGAAATGCCTCCAATAATGGCGTGAAAACCCAAATCTGTCAACTGGCCAATCAATGCTGCGTAAAGCAGCGAACCAATTCCGTTTTTTGTCGCTGTCTTTTTTAAGTAAACCGTGCTTTCCACGGTGTGTTTATAGGCCGATCTTGGTTTCCACATAGTTGCATAAGCATAACCTAAAATTTCACTGTCCTTTTCAAAAACAAGCCAAGGGAATTTCGAATTTGTAGCTTCAATTCTTCCCCGCATTTCTTCAATGCTAACTTCAAATTCCTCAAAAGTGACACAAGAATTAAGCACATAATAGTTATAAATCTCAGCTATTTCCTGGGCATCTTCTAAATTAACAGTTCTAATCATTTGTTTTAAAAAAAGGGCTTTTTTGAATCCTTAAATGTTATTCAGGCCAATCAATAGTGTCATCATCAATAAAAAAAGGTGTCCACTGAATTTCGTCCAAAACACCGTCATTGATCCAAAAATTGATGGATTTTTCTTCAATTTCAATCACTTTCTGGTCTTCGGTATCATCCTCAGAGCAATCTTCAAGACTCCATTCGCCCAAATCCATTTCATCCAGCTCTTTGATCAAACCTTCCTGAAACAAACCAATCAAGCTTTTTCCTTCCAATTCATAAAAATCATCATTTACGGAAATCATAATTAACCGCCAGTCTTCTTCTTCATCAAAACTTAGCGATAACAATAATTCGTCATATTGCCAAGATTCCGTCAAATCCTTTTTAGAATCCGAATGGGAATATTTATCGATAAATGATGGTTTCCCAAGCATTAATTCCACTTCTTTTCTGGTCATTCCAAATTTCAGGTTCCCCAATCCGTAACCCAGCTTTATTTCTTTGAGCGCTTTTTTCATGATTTGTAAATTTAAATACCCACAAATATAAATGTTTCTCACTAGCTAATAATCTAAAATTGCCTAAAATAGCAATCCGGCAATGAATATTTTGGGCATTTCCCGCCAGCTGGCGGGTCGGGCTTTACGTTTCAATCTTTTTGGCGAAAAAAAAAGCCAAAAAGTATTTCCACTTTAATCCCTAATGCAAATTGATTTAATAATGATAATTCAAAATCAATCTCATTTAAACAGTCATTTTGCCGGCAAAAATTAGTATTTTGCGACTTCAAAAATAATTTAAACAGATGAAAGTATGCATTGCCGAAAAACCCAGTGTTGCGCGTGAAATTGCTGCCGTTTTAGGCGCAAATACCAAACACGACGGCTATTTTGAAGGAAATGGGTACGCGGTGACTTTCACTTTCGGGCATTTATGCACCTTGTTTGAACCCAACGATTATAAACCACATTGGAAAAGCTGGAATTTGAACAATTTGCCTATGCTTCCCGATAAGTTTGAAACCAAGGTGGTGGACAATATCGGCATCAAAAAACAATTCAGCATTGTTAAAAGTCTGTTCGACAAAGCCAGTGTAATCATCAATTGCGGGGATGCCGGGCAAGAAGGGGAATTAATTCAGCGCTGGGTAATTCAGCAGGCAAATTACAAAGGTGAAGTCAAACGCTTGTGGATTTCCTCTTTAACTACGGAAGCCATTAAAGAAGGATTTCAAAATCTGAAACCATCGGAAAACTACGACAATTTATATTACGCAGGCTATTCAAGAGCCATTGGCGACTGGCTTTTGGGAATGAACGCCACCAGATTATACACCTTAAAACACGGCGGAAACAAACAGGTTTTATCCGTTGGACGCGTACAAACGCCCACTTTGGCGATGGTGGTAAATCGGTTTAAGGAAATAGAAAATTTTGTGCCCCAGCCTTATTGGGAATTGCAAACGCTTTACCGGGAAACGCTTTTTAACTGCGAAGAAGGCCGATTTCAAAAAAAGGAAGACGGCGAATTGCTGGCCAATAAAGTAAAAGAAAGTGATTTTGAGATTGTTTCCGTCACCAAGAAAAAAGGGAAAGAAAACGCACCTAAATTATTTGATTTAACCGGATTGCAGGTTTATTGCAACAATAAATTCGATTTTTCTGCCGATGAAACCCTAAAAATCGTCCAAAAATTATATGAACAAAAAGTAGTGACGTATCCGCGTGTCGATACCACATTTTTGCCCGACGATGTGTATCCGAAAGTGCCAGAAATTTTAAAGAACCTGACCGCATACCAATCACTGACTTCACCATTATTAGGAAAAAAAATAAAAAAATCGCCTTTGGTTTTTAACAGCAAAAAGGTAACCGATCACCACGCCATCATCCCAACCGGCGTTCAAATTAATTTGCCTTACAGTCAGCAACAGGTTTACGACATTATCACCCGACGTTTTATCGCCGTTTTTTATGAAGATTGCATCGTTTCAAACACCGCCGTTATTGGAAAAGCGGCCGATGTCACTTTTAGAACCACCGGAAAAGAGATTCTGGAAAAAGGATGGCGCGTTGTTTTCGAAAGTGGCACTGCTGAAAAACTGGAAACAGACATTCTGCCGAATTTCATAAAAGGAGAAAAAGGTCCGCACGAGCCTTCATTTTTGGAAAAAGCGACAAAACCGCCCAACTTATTCTCTGAAGCAACGCTTTTGCGCGCCATGGAAACTGCCGGAAAGCAAATTGATGATGATGAACTGCGCGAATTAATGAAAGAAAATGGAATTGGAAGGCCTTCAACCCGTGCAAATATTATTGAAACACTTTTTAGACGAAAATACATCTTACGGAATAAAAAGCAGATTTTACCAACGCAAACTGGTATTCAATTGATTGATATCATCCAAAGTGAACTGTTAAAATCGGCAGAATTAACCGGACAATGGGAGAAACAATTGAAAGAAATTGAAAAAGGAACCTTTAATGCGGGAACTTTCATAAAAAACATGAAAAAAATGGTTGACCATTTGGTGTATGAAGTTCGTTCGGAAACAATAACGGCAAATATTTTTTATGAAGAAGTGGCCAAACAGGTTCCTAAAAAAAATACCGTAATTTCCACCGGCATCGCCTCAGAAAAATGTCCGAAATGCAAAAAAGGAAACATTCTGAAAGGAAAAAATGCCTATGGCTGCAGCGAATACAACAATGGCTGTGATTTCAGATTGCCTTTTAGTTTTCTCGACAAAAAAATATCAAAAAATCAATACATCCGATTATTGCAAAAAAAATGTACCGTCAATTTAAAAGGTTTTAAAAACGAAAATGGCGAAACAGAAGGTTTAATTCGTTTTGATGAACAATTCAATTTAGTGCTGAAGGAAAAGAAAACTTCAAAAAAACCAACTTTAAATGATGTTCCCGACAAAATTGCTTGTCCGAAATGCCACAAAGGAACCATTTTAAAAGGAAACACCGCTTACGGTTGCAGCGATTATAAAAATGGCTGCGATTTCCGTTTCAGTTTCGATGACATCAGAAAAAAAGCTGCCGGAAAACCGCTCACCGCTGCTTTAGTTTACGCTATTTTAAATGGAAAATCCTAACGAAAATATACCGCATCGGCATTTTATCATTTACAAACCTTATGGCTATTTGAGCCAGTTTGCGAATAATGACATCAGCAAGCACAAGAAAAAATTATTGGGCGAATTTTACTCTTTTCCTGAAAAACTCATGGCTATTGGAAGGCTAGATGAAAAGTCGGAAGGTCTTTTATTGCTCACCACCGATGGAAATATGAGTGAATTGGTGAGAAGCAGCCATATAGAAAAAGAATATTTTGCCGAAGTTGACGGTGACATTACTAATGAAGCCATTGAAGCGCTAAAAAATGGTGTGGAAATTGGTTTTGGCGGCATAAAATATACCACAAAACCTTGCGAAGTTTATAAATTAAACGAAATTCCCAATCTGCCCGAAAGAGGCAAAAAAATAAGGGATGAACGACACGGACCAACAAATTGGGTTTCCATCACTTTAACGGAAGGAAAATTCAGGCAAGTTCGAAAAATGACTGCCGCTGCGGGTTTTCCAACCTTAAGATTGGTGAGAATTCGCGTCGGTAATTTGCATATAAACGATATGAAAGCAGGAGATGTGAAGGAAATTCTGGATTTTGAATTTTAAAAATTCGACTCTCAAACTATGGACTTTTTGGTCTTTTTTCTCTTCTCTATTTTCTTTTTTCTTTTCAACTTTTCAACTTGAATAAAAATTTATTACCTTGTTAATCTCAAACAAAAACTAACTATTACAATGATTACACTTCAAATAAACGGAGAAAAACACCAAATTGATGTTGCTCCCGAAATGCCTTTGCTTTGGGCGATTAGAGATATTGTTGGACTTACGGGCACTAAATATGGCTGTGGAATTGGCGTATGCGGCTCTTGTAAAGTCTTGCTGGACAATTCACCGGTGCAATCGTGTATGATTCCCGTTTCGGCAGCGGAAGGCAAAAAAATTGTGACTATTGAAGGTGTTTCAGAAAATTTACAGCTCTTGCAAGCATCTTGGACGGCGTTAAACGTTCCTCAATGCGGATTTTGTCAGCCTGGACAATTGATTGCGGCAACTGCTTTACTCGACAAAAACAGCAATCCTACCGATGAAGAAATTAATGAAGCGATGATTGGAAATATTTGTCGTTGCGGCACATACCAGCGCATCAAAAATGCCATTCACCGAACTGTTGAACTTAAAAACCAAGGCTAGTTATGAATCCAATTAGAAATATAAGTCGCAGAACTTTCATAAAAAGTGTTGGTTTGGCATCTGGCGGATTGATTTTAGCCTGCAATACTTCCGTTTTTTCAGATAAAGAAAAAGATGAAAATATAGATTTAGCCAATTTCAACCCGAATTTATTTGTCCAGTTAAATTCCGACGGAAGCTTAATTTTAATTGCTTCCCGTTCAGAAATGGGCAACGGCGTAAGAACTTCCTTAACCTCCGTTATTGCGGATGAAATGGATGCGGACTGGACCAAAGTTATCGTACAACAAGCCGTTGGCGATGCAAAATATGGCGATCAAAATACTGATGGCTCCAGAAGTGTTCGTTATTTATACGAACCAATGCGAAAAATGGGCGCGATGGCGAGAGCCATGTTAATTACCGCTGCAGCGCAATCCTGGAAAGTTCCTGTTACTGAATGTACTGCCGAAAACCATTATGTACTGCATTCAAGCGGAAAGAAAATAGCTTATGGCGATTTGGTTGAAATTGCAAAAACCTTGGAAGTCCCAACCGAAATCACTTATAAAAATCCGAAAGATTTTAAATATATCGGCAAAAAATTAAGAGGTGTTGATGTTGAAGAATATGCAAACGGAAGCGCCATTTTTGGATTGGACAAACGCTTGCCAAATATGAAATTTGCGGCGATGCAACGTTGTCCTGTAACTTTCGGAACCGTAAAATCTTTTGATAAAACGGCTGCCCTGAAAGTTCTTGGAGTTATTGATGTGATTGAAATTCCACGAATCGAAAAACCATTTGGAACATTGGGCGGTATCGCCGTGATTGCTTCTAATACCTGGGCGGCTTTTAAAGGAAAAGAAACCTTAAAAATTGAATGGAACTTTGGTGATAATGCGACCTACGATTCAGAAAAATACATGAAACAAATCACCGAAAATGTTCACAAACAGGGAAAAGTTGGCAAAGATGTGGGCAATGTAAATAAAGCATTCAAAAATGCGTATAAAATTGTGGAAAGCACCTATCAATTGCCTCATTTGGCCCACGCGCCGATGGAAGTTCCAAATGCCGTGGCTTGGGTTCAAGGTGATTCCTGCGAAGTTTGGGCACCAACCCAAGATCCGCAATCTGCCAGAAAAGAAGTTGCCGATTATTTAGAAACTCCCGAAGATAAGGTGACCATCAATGTGACATTTTTAGGCGGCGGATTCGGACGGAAATCAAAACCCGATTATGTAGTTGAAGCCGTTGCGATTTCAAAAGCAATCAATGCACCGGTTCAAATTGTTTGGACCAGGGAAGATGATATTAAACACGGTTATTATCATACCGTAAGTTCACAATATTTAAAAGCATCGCTTGATAAGCAAGGAAATGTCACGGGTTGGCTGAATCGATTTGCACTTCCTTCAATTGCTTCAACATTTTCGCCGGGAGTCGATTATCCTGCCGGTTTTGAAATTTCAAGTGCTGCAAATGTACCGTTTGACATCAAAAATATGAAAGTTGAAGTTGGGCAATCGCCTGCTCATGTGAGAATTGGTTGGTTGCGTTCGGTCATTAACATTCCGCACGGATTTTCACAAAATGTTTTTGCCGATGAATTGGCTGTTGCTGCAGGTAAAGATCCGCTGGAATTTCGGTTGAATTTAATTGGAGAAGATCGCATTGAAGAAACTGAAGATCCTATAAAATACAATACGGCACGATTGAAAAACGTCTTAAAATTGGCTGCTAAAAATGCGAATTGGGGAAAACCGCTTCCTGAAGGCCACGCCTACGGCTTGTCGGTTCATTACAGTTTTTACTCTTATGTGGCCTCTGTGGTTGAAATTTCAATGATTGATAATAAGTTGAAGGTTCACAATGTTTATACGGTCATAGATTGCGGACAAACGGTGAACAGAGATACTATAAAAGCGCAAATGGAAGGCGCTGCCATTTTTGGAATGTCCTTGGCCTTTTATGGAAAAATCACATCTAAAAACGGCGCTATTGAGCAAAGCAATTATAGCGATTATAAAATGATTCGGATGAATGAAATTCCAAAAGTTCACGTAGAAATAGTGGAAAGCACCGAAATTCCGACCGGTGTTGGTGAACCCTGCGTTCCTGTAATTGCACCAGCCATTATTAACGCCATTTTTAAATTAACCGGAAAAAGATATTACAATTTGCCATTGTCTGATTATGGATTGGTTTAGGCCTTTCTGCAGAAAAAATTATATGATTGAAAAATCCAACAATTACACAATTCAACAGATAAACGACTAAACAATTTTAATGAACAATTGGATTGAATTATTGCAGGAGTTTAAGCGAAAAAAGCAGCCTGTGGCATTGGTTACGGTGACAAAAATTTTAGGGTCGGCGCCTTGTAAACTGGCATCAAAAATGATTGTTACCAAACAAAAAGAAATCTTCGGAACAATTGGAGGCGGCAAACTGGAATTTCAGGTGATTGATGAAGCTGTTGTGGCCATTAAAGAAAATAAAATAAGAGTATTGTCCTATACGCTGGGTCCGGAATTTGAACAATGCTGCGGCGGTAAAGTGGAATTAATTATTGAACCTATGAACCAATCTCCCGAATTGTATCTTTTTGGCGCCGGACATATCGGTGTTGAATTGTGCAACGTTTTAAAAAATACACCCTTCAATATTACTTTGTTAGATAGCCGCGAAAATTGGAGAAATATCATTGAAATAGACAAATCCATCACGTTTTCAGATATTGATTTCGATTTATACAATCAATTTATAAACTGGGGACCAAACTGTTATGTTGCCATTATGACGCACGACCATAAATTGGATTTTGAAATAACTGCCTTGGCCTTGCATTCAGAAACAAAATATATTGGATTGATTGGCAGCAAAACCAAAAAGAACAAATTCAATAATTTGCTGAAAAAGGAATTGAATTTTGAACCGGGAATTTCCCCTGTTCATTGTCCGATTGGTCTGGATATCGGTGGTTTTACGCCAAAGGAAATTGCCATCAGCATTGCTTCGGAATTACTGAAAGAATACTATGGAAAATGAGACCGTTTTTGTGTTGCTCGCCGGAGGAAAATCGGATCGGATGGGTGTGGATAAAGGCCTGCTTAAATACAAACACACTTTTTGGATTTTAGAGCAACTGAATCGCATTTCAAAAACAAGTATCAAAACAGTTTATCTTGGACTAGGTTACAATGCACAACACTATTTTGATGCGATTTCATGGTTGAAAGATTCATTAAACAATGAGGCTGAATATCAGGGGTTAAAAATAAAAACCATTGTAAATCCGACACCTCAATTGGGTTCATTCTCTTCGCTTCAAACGGTATTGAAAAATATAAATTCAGCTTGTGATGTGCTTGTAAGTCCGATAGATGTTCCACTTTTAAATACCGAAGAATTAAACAAAATCATTGCTGCAAAAAGCAGTATTGTAATGCCGAATTTTGAAGGCAAAAACGGTCATCCTATTAAAATGGCTGCCAGTTTTTGGAAAAAACTGGTTTCTTTAAATGTTTCTGAGGAAAATTCACGTTTGGATTTGCAAATCAAAAACTTGAATTCAGAAGAAATTTCAATAATTAAAGTGAAAGATGCTTCCGTAGTAAAAAACTTAAATACCAAAGCAGCGTGGATTTCCTTTTTGAATGAGGAGAGAATTAATTGAGTCGTCTAAAACAACAACTTTATGTTTTCGTAGGTGTTTTCTAATGCAAGTTTAGCTTCTATCTCCTTTTTAAAAACAACTTGTTCAATACCTTCCTCCGATTGCGGTGTTAATTCACCAACAAAATCAGTGTGCATCAAAAACCAATAAGTCGTTTTTAAGATGGTTTTACCTTTTTCTTGATAAATATGATAGGTGGTTTCCAAAGATTTTATGATTTGAAGATTTGTGATGCCGCATTCTTCTTCAACTTCACGTATTGCGCATTCTGAAATGGATTCTCCTTTGTCCAATTTTCCTTTAGGCAAATCCCATTTGTTAAAACGATAAATAAAAAGCACTTCATTATTGGCGTTTAAAACCTTCCCTCCTGCCGCTTTTTGGCTTTTAAAATTGGTTTGAAACTTTATCCAACATTCCTCCAAATTTTCGCAAAACAAAGTGATGCCAGCCAATTTATGTTGAAAAATCTGTTCAACAATTTCATCAACCTGAATAGTTTCAAAATGAACCAAGTTAAAATTTATTGTATTTTTCTTATTATCTGTCAAAATTATTGGACAGTCATTCACAAAAACTTTATACATTTGCGGTATGATTTTGAACAAAGATACTGCAAAAAAAACAGCTGCACTTTTGTTGCAGATAAAAGCAATTAAATTACAGCCAAATGACCCATTTACATGGGCTTCAGGATGGAAATCACCTATATATTGCGACAACAGAACCACCCTTTCTTTTCCGGAAATTCGTACTTATCTTAAAGAAAATATAACGAAAATAATTGAACAGGAATACGGAAAACCAGACGTAATTGCAGGAGTTGCCACCGGCGCCATCGCTATAGGAATGTTAGTGGCGCAACAGTTAAACGTTCCTTTTGTTTATGTACGTCCTGAACCTAAAAGCCACGGCAGAAAAAACCAGGTTGAAGGTTATTTGGAAAAAAACAAAAATGTGGTGGTGATTGAAGATTTAATCAGCACGGGAAAAAGCAGCCTAAATGCAGTAAAAGCCCTGCAGGAAGAAGGCGCAAATGTAAAAGGAATGGTGGCCATTTTCTCTTATGGATTTGAAATTGCCCAAGAAAATTTTAAAGAAGCCAATGTTAAATTACACACGTTGAGCAATTATGATTATTTGCTGGAGCAATCACTTGACAATAATTATATTACAGAAAAAGATTTAGAAACACTTAAACTATGGAGAGAAAACCCGAGTGAGTGGAAACAATAAATGATAAAATTATGAATTTAGAAAGTAAAAAATCAGTCGTAAATAAATCTCAGAAAGAATTTTTTGAATTTTTGACCAACCTGCAAAATTTTGAAAAATTAATGCCCTCAACTATTGACAAATTTGAAGTTGATGGAGATTCCTTTCTTTTCAGCTTGAAAGGAATGCCAGAGATTAGGCTCGTTATTAAAGAAAAGAACGAATTTGACAAAGTTGTTTTAAGCGCTGCAAGCAGTAAATTAAATTTTTCTTTAACCACGCTAACGCAGCCAATTTCAGAAAATAGCTGTGAATTGCAATTATTGTTTGAAGGAGATTTTAATCCGATGATGGCGATGATGGTAAAAAGTCCGCTTCAAAAATTTATTGACACCTTGGCTGAAAATTCAGAAAAATTATAAATTCAAAAATTTAATTGTTGCGACCCGCAAATTTGATTTCCTTCAAATTAAATTTGCGGGTTTTTTCATCTTTTACTTCAACCACCAATTTTCCGTCCTCAAAAACATCAACAATCTTTCCTAAAAAAATAGCGCCATTATTGTCTTCAAACATTGCGGGTTTTTGAAACCTATATAGTGATTTTAAATACAATTCCTTTAATTTTTGAAACTCCTTTCGTTCAATATAACCAACAAAATTTTGAATTGAAATCACAATAGATTCCAACAAAGGTTCTGTATCAAAAGAATTTCCTGTAATTATTTTTAAGGAGGTGACTTTTCCAATAGTTGCAGGAAACTGTTCCTGGTTCACATTCAACCCAATGCCAATGACTGTTTGTTTAATTAAATTTCCGCTAATCATATTTTCAATTAAAATTCCAGCTAGTTTGTCCTTATCTGCCAAAATGTCGTTTGGCCATTTAACAAATAAAGGTGATGAAATATGGGTACGGATTGCGGCCAATAATCCTATAGAAACTGCCATGCTTAAATAAAATTGATGTTCAATTTCAAAGGTATCAAATTTAATTAAAATACTGAATGTTAGATTTTTGCCAATTTCAGAATGCCAGTTTGCGCCCATTTGCCCTCTGCCTTCAGATTGATAATTTGCGGTCACAACCGTATAACTTTCTGTATCTTTTTCAACAGCAAGCTTCTTCAAGTATAAATTTGTGGATTCAATGGCATTAAGTTTGATAATATTCATTTAATATAGATTATTTTTGCAAAGTTACTTTACGCACATTATGTTGTAAAAAAATAATAACTTTGCACAAAACTAAAAAAAAATTAATGGCAAAAAAAAATAATAACGCAGACGACTTAATTGCAGCAATTTTAAAAGCGATAGATGATGTTAAAGGTGTAAATGTTCAAATTTTAGATTTGAGGGAAATTGAGAATACAGTTTGTGATTATTTTATTACCTGCACAGGAACTTCAAACACCCACGTAAATGCCATTTCCGGCATTATACAAAAACAAGTGAGCAAAACAACAAAAGAAAAACCTTGGCATGTTGAAGGTGAGGGTATTGCAGAATGGATTTTATTGGATTATGTTGACATTGTTGTGCACGTATTTCAAAAACATATTCGCGAATATTACGATATCGAAAGGTTGTGGGGTGATGCAAAAATCACTAAAATTGCTGTGACAAATTAAATTATACAAATAATTAAAAAAAATAATGACTCAAAATACTAAAAATACGCCGAATAATAAAGGCATTAAACCACCAAAATTTAATTTTTATTGGATTTATGGAGGTATTTTCGTTCTATTTCTTGTGTATCAATTTTTTAGTGCAGGAGATTTATCTTCCAAAAATTTGAGCCAGAATGAATTTAAAACAATTTTAGTGGAGAATGATATTTCCAGAATTGAAATTGTAAATAAAAATGTCGCCAATATTTATATTAAAAAAGAAGCGCAAGACAAGGAAAAACACAAAAAAAATAAAACTTCTATGTACGCTGGCGATGCGCCAATGTATTCTTATTCCTTTGGTGATTTGCAAAATTTTGAAAAGGAATTAAGTGCAGAAAAAGAGGTGAAGCAACTTGATTTTGATGTTAAAAATGTTGAAAGAACCAATTTCTTTGAGCAAATATTGATGTACTTGCCTTTTATCTTTTTAATTGGTTTGTGGATATATTTTATGAGAAGAATGGCTGGCGGTGGCGCTGGTGGCGGTGGCGGACAAATATTCAGTATCGGGAAATCCAAAGCAAAATTATTTGATCAAGACCAAAAAGTAAAAACTTCATTTAAAGATGTTGCCGGTTTAGAAGGCGCAAAAGAGGAAATTCAAGAAATAGTGGACTTCTTAAAAAGTCCGGACAAATATACTTCCCTAGGTGGAAAAATACCGAAAGGAGCTTTATTGGTAGGCCCTCCGGGAACAGGTAAAACATTATTGGCAAAAGCAGTTGCTGGTGAGGCGGGCGTTCCGTTTTTCTCGCTTTCAGGGTCTGATTTTGTTGAAATGTTTGTAGGTGTTGGCGCTTCCCGTGTAAGAGATTTGTTTAAACAGGCGCAACAAAAAGCACCTTCAATCATATTTATTGATGAAATTGATGCCGTTGGAAGATCTCGTGGAAAAAATAATGTTACTGGAGGAAATGACGAAAGAGAAAACACATTAAACCAATTACTGACAGAGATGGACGGTTTTGGAACCGATACCAATGTGATTGTAATTGCTGCCACAAACCGTGCTGATGTATTAGACAAAGCATTGTTGAGAGCGGGTCGTTTCGACCGTCAGATTTATGTGGACTTGCCAAATTTAAATGAACGCGAAGCGATCTTTAAAGTTCATATAAAGCCNNTCAGGAGCTGATATTGCAAATTTATGCAATGAAGCTGCTTTAATAGCCGCAAGAAAAAGCAAAAAAGCGGTGCATCATCAAGATTTTTTGGATGCAGTTGACAGAATTGTGGGCGGTTTGGAGAAAAAAAATAAATTGATTTCGCCAAGAGAAAAGAAAACAATCGCTTTCCACGAGGCTGGCCACGCAACTGCCAGCTGGATGTTAGAGCACGCTGCTCCATTGGTAAAAGTGACTATTGTTCCAAGAGGTCAATCGTTGGGCGCAGCCTGGTATTTACCGGAAGAACGCCAAATTGTGCAATCGGAACAAATGCTGGATGAAATGTGTGCGACACTTGCGGGAAGAGCTGCTGAAAAATTGATGTTCGACAAAATATCTACAGGCGCCTTAAATGATCTTGAAAAAGTGACCAGACAAGCAAGAGCTATGGTAACCATATATGGTTTAAATGATAAAATTGGAAACTTGACTTATTACGATTCTTCTGGGCAATCCGATTACAATTTTACAAAACCATACAGTGAGGATACTGCTCAAATTATAGATAAAGAAATTTCAAACATCATTGAAGAACAATACCAAAGAGCCATTCAAATTTTGAGCGAAAATAAAGATAAGCTAATTACTTTGGCAGAAAAATTATTAGAAAAAGAAGTAATCTTCAAAACAGATTTGGAAATTATTTTCGGAAAAAGAGCCTTTGAAAATGAGTACGCTCAACTGGTTGTTGAAGATGTAGATAAAGAAATCACAGAAGAAACAAATATTGAAAATTCAGAAGAAACACTAGGGTAAATTGCCAACTTTTTTATATTTTTGAATTTATTCAATATAAATAATGGATTTTTTCAAAAAGTTATTTAATTCCCCTAAACAAAAAGAAACTTTAGACGAAGATTTAGAGTTTCAGGACTTGCCAATTGATCAGATTTTTGTTAAAAATTTCATCAAAAACAAAGGCAAGTTTTTGTATTGCACCTCTTTACAGGAAGTGACACTGAATTTATCCAAAATAATTCAAGAGAATTCTTGGACAACTATTACTTGCAATGATTATGATTTACTGAAACTTGTAAAAGCAATTAAAGTTGAAACCACAGAGGAATTAAATAAAACAATGCCTTTTTTCTTGAGCTGTGAGCATCTCATTGCTGAAAATGGGAGTATTTTATTCTCCTCAAACCAGCTTAAAGAACATAAAATTGCAGAATTATCCGAAAACTTTATCGTTTATGGCACCACAAGTCAATTGGTAAATACAAAAGGAGAAAGTTTAACAGGAATTAAATCACGCTATCAAGGAAATATTCCCAGCAACATTAGCGCCGTTAACAATTTCAATATAGATGCCATTGAAGAAGATTTTATGAGTTATGGCAACACAAATTCAAAAAACCTATATTTGCTGTTGTTTGAAGACCTCTAAATATGAAACTAATTGTAAAGCGTACATTATCAGGCCTTGTTTTTGTTAGTGTTTTAATATTTTCCATTCTATTCAGTAAAATATCTTTTATTTTTATTTTTTTTATTTCTATGCTATTTTGTTTGTATGAATTTAAAAAAATGATCGAATTAAAAAGCATATTTCCTTATATTATTGGAACACTTCTATTTATTTTTGGAAACATATTAAATGTTGATGATGTTCCTGCAAGAATCATATTTGAGTATGTGGGAGTTATGCTTTTCTTAACTATTTTTATCACTTTTGCTTCCATTCTATTTGCAAAAAAAGAAGAAGTTGTTAGTCATTTGGGTAAAATTTTTCTCACCATCATATATATTGTTGTTCCGTTTACTTTAATAGTACAAATACCCTTTTTGAACGCTTCCTTTAATTATGTAAACACCACTATTTTAGGTGTTTTTATTTTAATTTGGACAAATGACACTTTTGCTTTTTTGGTAGGAAAAAATATTGGAAAAAATAAATTATTGGAACGAATTTCACCAAATAAAACAATAGAAGGTTTTATTGGCGGTATGGTTTTTACTTTTTTGGCAAGCCTTATTTTAGCGAATCAATTTACATCACTTACCCAAAAACAATGGCTTGTTATTGCAGGGATTGTTAGTATCTTTGGGGTTTTGGGCGATTTAATAGAATCTATGTTTAAGAGACAGGCTGGCGTAAAAGACAGCAGTAATTTTATCCCTGGTCACGGCGGATTTTTAGACAGATTTGACAGTGTTATTTTTGCTGCACCATTTATTTTTATTTACTTACAATTAGCTAGTTAATTATGTTTCATAAAGAAGGTTTTAAAATAATAATCATTGCCACTTTTATTGTAGGTTTAAGCATCTTGGCTATTGACAAGCTTATTGAATTAATTTGGTTAAACAAGTTATTGTCTTTGGTTCTGTTGGGATTTTATGTGTTGATTTTACAATTTTTCAGAAATCCAAAAAGACATACAACCCTAAATGATGCCCACATTATTGCTCCGGTTGACGGCAAAGTGGTTGTGATAGAAGAAGTTTTTGAAAAAGAATATTTTAATGAAAAAAGGATACAAATCTCCATATTTATGTCACCCATAAATGTTCACGTGACAAGATATCCAATTGGCGGAGAAGTTGTATTCAGTAAATATCATCCAGGGAAATATTTGGTTGCTTGGCATCCAAAATCATCGGAAGACAATGAAAGAACCACTGTGGTCATCGCCAATAAAACTGCTGGAGAAATATTATATCGACAAGTTGCCGGCGCTTTGGCCAGACGTATTGTAAACTACGCGAAGCCACAAATGCAGGTTGTGCAAGGAAGCGATGCGGGATTTATAAAATTTGGTTCCAGGGTTGATGTTTTTTTACCCTTAAATACTGTAATCAAAGTGAATTTGAATGAGAAAGTTAAGGGCGGGGAACAAATCATTGCTACACTCTAATTTTTTTTAGACCTATGATATGGTAAAAAAATTAGACATCGCTTTTGAAGAAGCCTACAAAATTTCATCTTCCACGAGCATAAAACTGCCTCCAGATGTGATGTTACAATTGTATGCCTATTATAAACAGGCAACAAAAGGGAGCAATTATGAACAACCATCTGGTGATGTTGAATTGAGAAACGCTTTTAAATTAAACGCTTGGTTTCAGTTGGGGCAAATTAGTGAGGATAAAGCAAAAAAAGAATATATCAATCTTGTTAATAAATATATAAAAGATCAATGAATTACTCTTAGTCAGGACATCGAGGTATCTTTTGAAAAAATAAGTTTATTAGGTTTATAAAACTTCAGGTTTTCAAACTACCTTTATAACCGCGTGGCAAATCCTACAGAAATTCTGCTGATTAAAAGATAATCACGTTTAACAATTGATAACTACTAACAATAAAAATTATATCTAATGAAAAAAATTTATGTATTGCCATTATTATTGATGACGATGATGTTTTTTAGTTCCTGCAAAAAAAATATTAAATCCGAAGCTGCATCAGAAAAAAAAACATACTCGATTTTGACAGATTCAACCTCAATTAATTGGACCGCCTATAAAACAACCGCAAAAGTGCCGGTAAAAGGTCAGTTTTCAGAATTAATCGTTGAAAATTTAAAAAAAGACACCACAGCAGTGGGCGCATTAAACGGATTGAGATTTAAAATCCCCGTAAATAGTTTATTTACAAATGACACCCTAAGAGACGGAAAATTAAAAAAATTCTTTTTTGGTTCGATGAAAAACAGCGCCTTCATAAAAGGCACTTTGAATATGAATAACGAAAACACAAGTACGGTTGAATTAACAATGAACGGTATCACCAGAGAATTACCTATTGCTTATATTGTAACCAACAATAAAGTGACCATTGTAGGTAATATGGAATTAGATAATTGGCAGGCAAAGGT
>DPCK01000090.1 GCA_003516285.1 Lutibacter sp.
ACGAAAAGCTGTTCTGAATCTAATTTTCGATAATTTTTTTGTTCGATATAGCTATTCACCAAATTTTCAAACTTAATCATTTCTATGCCTTGCTTGTCAATCTCATTTTCCTCAACAATTTTATCCAACAATTTATTGAACTTCACCTCAATATGTTTCATTTCTTGAGGCACTCTACCCATTTCACGCCATTTTTTTACATATTCTTTTAGGGTATTTATGGTAATTTCCGTTTTGCTTTCGATCGCTTCTTTAATTTCTGTTAAAAGTTCTTTCTTTTTGCTGAAAACATCCAGCTCCAATTTTGAACCTGCATCTTGTTGTTGATGAAACCGATCAAAATAATGGTTACAGGCATCTTTAAACTCTTTCCACAATTTGTCGGAATATTTTTGTGGCACGTGCCCAATTTTTTTCCATTCCATCTGAATTTTTTTCATAACTTCAGTGGCGGTATCCCAATCTTCACTGTCCTTGATGGCTTCCGCCTGCTCAATAAGCGCCTTCTTTTTGTTTAAATTGGCTAAATGTTCGTGTTTTACAAGCTTAAAGTAATTGTTTTTTTCGACATTGAATTTTCTTGTAGCCTCTTTATATTTATCCCAAATAAAATCACTTTTTTCTCTTGGCACTTGCTTAATTACCGAGAACTTATTGCGCAAAATTTCCAACTCTTTAATGCTTTTTTGCCAATCTGCCCGTGTCAAATTTTTTGAAGTATCAAGCGCTTCTATCTCAGCAATTACCGCTAATTTTTTCTCAACATTACCTTCATATTTTGATTTCATATCCTTGAAAAAATCGTGGCGTTTGTCGTGTACTTTTCTGGTTGCTTCACTAAATCGGTCCCAAACTTCATCCCTCTGTTCTGCAGCTATCGGCCCAAAATCTTCTTTCCATAGTTTATGCAAGACCTGTAATTCTTTAAAAGCAGCATTTACGTCATCTGATTCCGCCAACTCTTCGGCTCTTGCAACAAGTTTCAATTTTTCCTCCAAATTATGTTTAAAATCGAGGTCGCGAAAATCATTGCTCAAATGCAATAAATCATAAAAACGCTCAACGTGATGCTGATATGTTTTCCAAGTATCGTTGTATTTAACGCGAGGAATAAGTCCTATTTTCACCCATCTGTTTTGAATATCCTTAAACATTTTATACATCGTAGCCCCTTCGGCGTTATCAATTAAATGTTTAAGTTCTTCAATTAAGCTAAGTTTGGCCTGTAAATTATCGTTTAATTGTTTTTCCTGGCTTGCATAAAACTCATTTCTTTTGATTTTAAAATCGTAAAGAATACTGTTATAAGTAGATTTTAATGGACTGCTGAATTGAAAATCAACTAAATTTCCCCCAAGCGCCACAAATTTATCTTTTTCAGCTTTTAAAAGTTCGCCGTATTTAATATGAAAAGCCTGTTTAATGGCATTAACGTTATTGGTAATGCTATGAACCTGGTTTTCTTTTACAAGTTTGCTTAATTCAGCCACTAAATCTTCCAAATTTAAGTCGGCATACTCAATCATTTCAATAGCTGAATGCTCAACATTTTCAGAGCTTTCAGCAATTTTCGTGTCCATTTCATCAACGGCTTTGTTAGACGACGACGTTTTTTTAGATTTTATCTTTTTTTGAATATCCTCTTGATCATCAGCAACTGTTGGTGTTACAACACTTTCGGCAACTTCACTTNNGATGCATTTAATTCATTTTGGGTTTCTTCCTGAATTTCAGAAATTTGTGTTGATGAAGCAGTTTCTTCAATCGGCAATTTTTTTTCATCGTCTAACATATAAAAATGTTTAAGGTTCGTTAATTATATTCATTAATAATTTTAAAAATAGCCTTTTACATAAAAACTACTTCTTTAAAAGATGTAATTTTTTTAGAAAAGTTGCGTAAATTTAGGGAATTCTTTTCACGAATTCCATATTTCCCAAGCTTTTTCCGCTTGTAATTCAAGCATTTCCATTCCATTTTTAATACTGGCTCCTTGTTTTTTGCCTTTTTGCAAAAATTTGGTTTCCGCAGGATTGTATATCAAATCATACAACAAATGTTTATTTGATAAATATTGATAGGGAATTGGTGGGGCGTTTTCAATATTTGGATGCGTTCCAACCGGTGTGCAATTTACAATGATTGAATAATCATCCATAATTTCAGCATCCAGCATCTCATAGGAAAGCATATTTTCTTGTTCAATTCTAGACACAAATTTATATGCAATGTTTAATTTTTTAAATACATAGGCTATGGCTTTGGAAGCGCCTCCGGTTCCAAGAATTAAAGCCTTTTTATGATGGCTTTTTAATAAAGGCTCCATCGATTTTTGAAAACCGTGCGCATCGGTATTGTATCCAATTAATTGATTGTCATTAGTCACTTTTATGGTATTCACAGCACCAATTTTTTGGGCTTCAGAATCAATTTCATCCAAATATTTGATGATGGCTTCTTTATAAGGAATGGTCACATTCAATCCCCTAAATTCATCTTCACGATGGTATAACAAAAAAGGAAATTCTTCAATTTCAGGAATGTCAAAATTGTAATAATGATAATTATTCAAACCTAATTTTTTAAATTTTTTCTGAAAATAATTTCGGGAAAAAGAATAGGAAATATCCTTTCCTATGATGCCAAATTTAATGCGATTATTTATTGTCATATTCTTTACGTTCAGATCCATATTTATCAATTAACAACACCAGCAAGGCGCCCACAAAAATAAAGAAAATGGCAATCCAGGTTTCCTGTTGCGAAAAATCGGGAAAATACCTTACATAATTTTCAATGACTTTATCTCCATTAATATCAAATAAATTTTTCCCATTTTCTATTTTATACACCACCTTTTTCCAAGGCCAAACAATGCCAAGAGAGCCCGCTATAAAACCAATGATGATTGCTGTAACCGTTTGGTGCCATAACTTTAACACATATCCTAAAATATGGGAAATGATGACCAAGCCAAAAGCAGATCCGGCAGTAAATACTGTAATAATTTTTAGATACCGTATACGACTTGTACTGTCTAAAAAGCTGAAATCACCCATAAAAACTTCTGCGATGGTTTTATACAGCATCGTCACGGAATCAACCAAGAGCAACACATAATTTCCCATTAAAATTAGGATAAATGATCCAGAAAGCCCGGGCAATGTCATTCCGGTAACGCCTATTATTCCACAGAAAAACACAAACCAAAGGTTGTCATTTTCTTTCGCCGGATTCATAAAACTAATTGCGATACCAATGGCAATCCCAATGGCCATCGCAATAAAATTGCTTCGCCTCCAATCTTTAAAATCTTTTGAAATATAATAGATTGATCCAATAATCATCCCAAAAAAGGAACTCCAAACATACAACTCATAATGTCTCAGCAAATAGTCTAAAATCAACGAAACACTGAAATAGCTAAAAACGCTACCGCCCATAACAAGCAACAAAAAAGTGCCGTTTACATAATAATAAAAACTCTTAAACCGCCCATTAATCAACAATAAAAAAGCTTTATAATTTATTTTTCTGAACGAATATATCAACTCTTCATAAAAGCCAAACACAAATGAAACCATCCCGCCGGAAACCCCGGGAACTTTGTTTGCTGCACCCATAGAAAGTCCTTTTATAAAAAGGAAAAACTTATCCAAAAAGCTGCGATTTCTTGCCATAAATTATGCTTTATTAGAAATATTGGCCAATTTTTCCAACACTATAATCATTGCAAAACCTGATAATAATAAAATTGTGGCCATCATTAATTGTGGATCACCATCAAAAGAAAAAGGTGAAACGCTTTGTTCATTAAAAGGCATCTTAACGCCGTGAGAATTTACGCGCCAGGTCAGTGTTTCTTTCCAAGGCCAGATTTTATTCAAGGAGCCCAAAATAAAACCCGTTAATACCGCCAAAGTATAATTTTTATGATGGTCGAATAACCATCTCAATATTTTTGAAAAAGACAATAATCCAATCACGGCACCAATAACCACCACGCCAATTA
>DPCK01000086.1 GCA_003516285.1 Lutibacter sp.
TCAGAATTTGAAGACGGCGTAAAAAAACTGGAAGGCAAAAAAATAGTAATCGTAGGTTGCGGCGCGCAAGGGCTTAACCAAGGATTAAACATGAGGGATTCCGGATTGGATGTTTCTTACACCTTGCGCCCGGAAGCGATCAAAGAACAACGTCAGTCCTATAAAAATACGGCGGATAATAAATTTAAGGTGGGGACTTATGAAGAAATGATTCCTACTGCCGATTTGGTAATCAACTTAACGCCCGACAAACAGCATACAAGCGTGGTTTCGGCCATTATGCCTTTGATGAAAAAAGGCGCGATCCTTTCTTATTCCCATGGATTCAATATTGTGGAAGAAGGCATGCAAATCCGCAAAGACATTACGGTAATTATGGTGGCGCCAAAATCGCCCGGCTCTGAAGTACGGGAAGAATACAAACGCGGATTCGGCGTGCCAACATTGATTGCGGTGCATCCCGAAAACGACCCTAACGGCGACGGATTTGAGTATGCAAAAGCGTATTGCGCGGCTACGGGCGGACATAAAGCAGGGGTGTTGCATTCCTCTTTTGTGGCTGAGGTGAAATCGGATTTAATGGGGGAACAAACCATTTTATGCGGATTGTTGCAAACAGGTTCTATTTTGTCTTTCAATAAAATGACAGAAAAAGGAATTGACGCGGGTTATGCTTCAAAATTGATTCAATACGGCTGGGAAGTGATTACCGAAGCTTTGAAATATGGAGGAATCACCAATATGATGGACCGCTTGTCGAATCCGGCAAAAGTTAAAGCGTTTAAACTTTCATCAGCATTAAAAGATATTATGCGTCCGCTGTTTCAAAAACATATGGATGACATTATGAGTGGCGAATTTTCCAAAACAATGATGGAAGATTGGGCAAATGATGATAAAAATTTATTGGCCTGGAGAGCGGCAACAGGAGAAACCGCTTTCGAAAAAACGCCTGCAGGTGCGATGAAAATCACAGAACAGGAATTTTTTGACAACGCCGTTTTAATGGTGGCATTTGTGAAATCGGGCGTGGAACTGGCTTTTGAAACCATGACAGAATCCGGTATCAAAGAAGAATCTGCTTATTATGAATCGCTGCACGAAACGCCGTTAATCGCCAATACCATCGCGCGTAAAAAATTGTTTGAAATGAACAGAATCATTTCAGACACTGCCGAGTACGGATGCTATTTATTTGACCACGCCTGTAAACCTTTATTGGCCGATTTCATGAAAAAGATTGATACCGACGTGATTGGCAAAAAATACGGAGAAGGAAAAGACAACGGTGTAGATAATAAAGAACTGATAGAAATTAATGAAGCCATCAGGTTTCATGCCATAGAATTGGTTGGTTATGATTTACGGGAATCGATGACCGCCATGACCAAGATTATTTAGGGAATTTGGCTGGTAACAGCAAAAACTCAGTTTAACCGCAAAGCTCGCAAAATGCGAATAATTTTAGGCAGCGCTTTGCGTTCCTTGCGAAAACAGCTTGCGGCCCTTGCGGTTAAAAAATGAGTTTTATTTAGACAAAATCATATTTTTCTAGATTGAAATGATATTCAAATATATCCAATTGTTAAATTTGAACAGTTTAAACTAAAATTTTGTTAATTATATAACAAGTCTCTGTTCGCTTTCATTTTTTAGTTAATATTGCACCAATGAAAATATACAATTCAAATATCACTGCAAGAATTCCCAGTCGCCTTTCCGGCTTACGCCGCCGTACGCGCTAATTCTATCCAATAAAAAGCAGTTATTAATTTTCATTTTTCCTTTTACATTTTGCAAAACTTTTTTAACATAACACCATTTTTTAAACTGATTTTTTCAATTTCAGAAAGAATGCCTGTTCGTGTTATTTCCCGTCGTCGCCCCTTGAGGGCATAGACTTTTTGAAAATGATGCGTTCGTTTTCGCCTTTAGAAAAACAGAATATTTCAATCCTAAATTTAACAATTAAGCCAATGAAAGTTGTCATCGCTAATGAATCGCATATTAAATATGCCGAATTAATTTGTGAAACCATCAAAGAATCAGCCAAGGTTCGAGGCACCGGTATTGCCGAAAGAACCCCTGAATATATCATCAAAAAAATAAGTACCGGCCACGCAGTAATTGCCGTCCATAATGATCAATTTGCCGGTTTTTGCTATATTGAAGTTTGGAGTAACAGCGAATTTGTGGTGAACTCAGGACTCATTGTGCATCCCGATTTCAGAAATCAAGGTTTGGCGAAGGAAATTAAAAAGCGGATTTTGGAACATTCAAAAGAACTGTATCCGAAAGCGAAAATTTTTGGAATTACCACCGGACTTGCAGTGATGAAAATTAATTATGAATTGGGCTACCAGCCGGTTACTTTTTCTGAACTGACAACAGATGAAGATTTTTGGAATGGCTGCAGAACCTGCAAAAATTTCGATATTTTAACAAGAACAGAACGAAAAATGTGTCTGTGTACCGGCATGCTATATGATCCAAATCATGAGAAAAACATCAAACAGCATGAATATGATTCAAAAGTGTTATCACGATTGAAAAAAATTAAACAGGCATTGTTGCTTAAAAAAAAAGATTAGTTAAAAGTTATTTGCTTTAGATATCAAATACAAAAAATATAAAATCATGGAAAAAGTAGTATTGGCATATAGCGGAGGTTTAGACACTTCGTTTTGCGTAAAATATTTAAAAAATGAGTTGCATCTGGAAGTGCATAGCGTGTTGGTAAATACGGGCGGATTTTCAGAAAATGAGTTAGAAGCTGTAGAAAAACGCGCTTATGAATTGGGTGTTTTTTCCCATACCAATAAAAATATTCTGGAGGAATTTTATGAAAAAGCCATCAAGTATATGGTTTTTGGAAATGTCCTTAAAAACAATACTTATCCGCTTTCCGTGAGCGCCGAAAGGGTCTTTCAGGCCATTGAAGTGGTGAAATACGCAAAACAGATTGGGGCAAAATATGTGGCTCACGGAAGTACAGGAGCAGGAAATGACCAGGTGCGATTTGATATGATTTTTCAGATTTTAGCACCAGAAATTGAAATTATCACGCCCATACGGGATTTAAAATTGTCACGACAGGAAGAAATAGAATTCCTGAAACAACAAGGCGTGGAATATTCCTGGGAAAAGGCAAAATATTCCATCAATAAAGGAATTTGGGGTACCAGCGTTGGCGGTGTGGAAACATTAACCTCCGATGAGGCATTGCCTGAAAGCGCTTATCCGAGCCAATTGGAAAAAACAGATCCAATTGAGGTGAAACTTCATTTTGAAAAAGGGGAATTGGTTGGCTTTAACAATGAATTTGATTCACCGGTAAATACCATTTTAAAACTGGAAGCCATCGCTTCAAAATACGCCATCGGCAGGGATATTCACGTGGGCGATACCATTATTGGCATTAAAGGAAGGGTAGGTTTTGAAGCCGCTGCGGCCTTAATCACTATAAAAGCGCATCACACGCTGGAAAAACACGTGTTGTCCAAATGGCAGCAATACTGGAAAGAGCAGTTGGGAAATTGGTACGGAATGTTGTTGCACGAAGGCCAATATTTTGATCCCGTAATGCGAAATATCGAAGTTTTTTTAACCGATTCGCAAAAAACCGTTTCGGGAGAAGTTTTCGTAACTTTAAAACCGTATCATTTTAATATCAATGGCATTGAATCCAAACACGATTTAATGAAATCGAAATTCGGGGTGTATGGGGAAATCAATAAAGACTGGACGGCAGACGATGCCAAAGGATTCATTAAAATAGTGGGCAATGCCACAAAAATTTATCACAGCGTAAATTCGGAATTATGATTAAAGCAGGTATTGTTGGCGGCGCGGGTTATACCGCAGGAGAATTGATCAGGTTGTTGGTGAACCATTCCCAAGTGGAACTGGATTTTGTGTTCAGCACTTCAAATGCCGGCAATGATATATATGCGGTTCATCAGGATTTATTGGGTTCGCTGGACATGAAATTCACGGACAAGGTCAATGAAAATGTGGATATCTTGTTTTTATGTCTGGGCCACGGAAATTCCAAAAAGTTTTTAGAGCAGCATCAGTTTTCCAAATACACCAAAATCATCGATTTAAGCAACGATTTCAGGCTGAAAAATGAGGCAATTTTTGAAGGAAATGAATTTGTTTACGGTTTGCCTGAACTTCAAAAAGACATGATTAAATCGGCCAAATACATTGCGAATCCGGGCTGTTTTGCCACCGCTATCCAGTTGGCTTTATTGCCTTTGGCGAAACACAATTTGTTGAACGATTCCGTGCACATCAATGCAACCACCGGTTCAACAGGTGCCGGAGTTTCGCAAAGTGAAACAACGCATTTTAGCTGGCGNNTTTACAAAGCCTTTACGCACCAGCATTTGGGCGAAATTGGGGAAAGTTTGATGCAACTGCAGTCCAATTTTTCAGAGGAATTATTTTTTATTCCGAACCGGGGAAATTTCAGCAGGGGAATTTTTGCTTCTTTGTATTTAAAGTTTGAAGGAACTATTGAAAATGCTTTCGAATTGTATGAAGATTTCTATAAAGATGAACCTTTTACGCATATTTCAAAAGTGCCCATTCATTTAAAACAAGTGGTGAACACCAACAATTGTTTTATTCATTTGGAAAAACACAAAAACACCTTGTTAATCACTTCGGTAATCGACAATTTGGTAAAAGGGGCATCGGGACAGGCCATTCAAAATATGAATTTAATGCTTGGACTGAAAGAATCGGAAGGGTTGAATTTAAAAGCAACCGCATTTTAAAAGATAAAATTATGAAAATAGCAATTATAGGCGCAGGAAATTTGGGGTATTCCATAGCCATCGGGATTTTAACCCAAAAAGATTTTAAGGTAAAGAATTTGTATATCACGAAGCGAGATATTTCTTCATTAAGTTCTTGGGAAAAACTCCCGAATGTTAAAATTTCTTCGGAAAACAAAAAGGCCGTTCGATCTTCGGATATTGTCATTATAGCCGTGCAGCCAAAACAATTGCAAACGGTGTTGGAAGAAATAAAAGACGTTGTAAATCCGAAGAAACATACCATTATTTCAACGGTAACCGGACGAAAAATTGAAGAGATTGAAAGTGTTTTGGGCTCAGATACCGCAATCATAAGGGCGATGCCAAATACCGCAATTTCGGTTGGGAAATCGATGACTTGCATCAGCGGAAACCTGAAAGGCATGGAAAATAGTGAATTGGCCAAAACCATTTTTAATTCATCGGGGAAAACACTTTGCATTGAAGAAAAATTAATGCAGTCTGCCACGGTGATTTGTGCCAGCGGTATTGCTTTTTGGATGCGATTGATCAGGGCAACGTCGCAAGGCGCCATTCAATTGGGTTTTGATGCCAAAGAAGCGCAGGAATTGGCGATGCATACCTGTTTGGGAGCGGCCAGTTTGTTGATACAATCGGGCAATCATCCCGAGCAGGAAATAGACAAAGTGACCACGCCAAGCGGCTGCACCATTGAAGGATTGAATGAAATGGAGCATCAGGGATTGAGTTCATCTTTAATAAAAGGATTGATCACCTCTTTTGAAAAAATAAATCAGATTTAAAACATAAAAAATGGAATTATTTGATGTTTATCCGCTCTACAATGTTACGCCCGTAAAGGCGGAAGGTGTTTATGTTTGGGATGAAAACGACACAAAATATCTGGATTTCTACGGCGGGCACGGCGTTATTTCTATCGGACATTCGCATCCAGATTACGTGAAATCCCTGAGCGGACAACTGACCAAGATTGGTTTTTATTCCAACTCAATCGTCAATCCGCTTCAACAGGAATTGGCCTATAAACTGGGAAAATTGTCAGGTTGTGAAAATTACAACTTGTTTTTGTGCAATTCCGGCGCCGAAGCGAATGAAAATGCGCTAAAAATGGCTTCTTTTGACACCGGGAAAAGCAGGATTATTTCTTTTAATAACGCATTTCACGGAAGAACATCGGCAGCGGTGGTGGTTACCGACAATCCGTCGATAAACGCACCCATAAATCTGCAGCAAAAAGTGACTTTTTTGCCGTTGAATGACATTGAATTGGTGATTCATGAAATTGGAAAAGGCGATGTGGCTGCGGTGATTATTGAAGGAATTCAGGGTGTTGGCGGTTTGGATGAAGGAACTAAGGAGTTTTTTCAACAACTTCAGGAAATATGCAATAAAAACAGCGTGTTGCTTATTTTAGATGAAGTTCAATCGGGTTACGGAAGGAGCGGAAAATTTTTCGCTTTTCAATACCACAACATTCAGCCGGATATGATTACGACTGCTAAGGGAATGGGGAACGGATTTCCAATTGGCGGTGTGTTGATTGCCGATAAAATCAAAGCGAAATACGGCATGCTGGGAACCACGTTTGGCGGAAATCACTTGGCTTGCGCTGCAGGAATTTCTGTGCTTGATGTGATGGAAAAAGAGCATTTGATGCAAAATGTGCAGGAAGTTTATGGATATTTTCTTCAGGAAATTGCAACGGTTCCGAAAATTAAAAAAGTAAAAGGAAAAGGATTGATGCTGGGCGTGGAATTCGATTTTGAAGTGGGGGAATTGCGAAAAAAACTCATTTTCGACAAGCATATTTTTACGGGCGGTGCAAACAACAAAAATTTGTTGCGGATTTTACCGCCTCTAAGCGCGAAAAAGGAGCACGTCGATATATTTATAAACGCATTGAAAGAAATTTTAGGATGAACATTTCACTGACTTCACAACAAAAAAATGTGGTTTTGCTTTCCATGGCGAAATTGATTGCAGCCGAAAAATCGGCACTGCTGCAAGCCAATAAAAAGGATGTCGCGCAATTTCAAGGTGACGATTTGGCGATGCAGGAGCGTTTAAAAGTGGATGAGGCAAAAATTAAGGAAATGATTTTGTCCTTGGAACAATTAATTGAGGATGTGGATCCCGTTGGAAAGGAATTGTACCATTTTACGCACGAAAACGGATTGAAAATTTCCAATAAAACAGCGCCTTTCGGTACGGTTTTAATCATTTATGAATCAAGGCCGGACGTGACTGTTGAAGCGGCCGGAATCGCTTTTAAATCAGGGAACAAAATATTATTGAAAGGCGGAAGGGAATCGGTTAATTCAAACCTGAAAATAGTGGATTTGTGGCACAAAGCTTTGACTGAAAACAATATTTCAACAAATTGGGTGGAATATCTGAATTATAACAGAACCGAAACGCAGGAATTTTTACAACATCCCGCCCAAAAAGTGGATCTGATTGTGCCGCGCGGCGGTGAAAATTTGATCGCTTTTGTGAAGAAATACGCCATGTGTCCGGTCATCGTAAGCGGACGCGGCAATAATTTTATTTATGTGGATGCGGAAGCTGATGCAGAAATGACGCTGAAAGTCATTCTCAATGCAAAAACCACAAAAATATCGGCCTGCAATGCGGCCGACAAAGTATTGATCAATTCAAATTTGCCAAATAGGGAAACATTCATTAAAAAGTTGATTGGCAGATTAAAAGAATTTAACGTCGAAATTTTAGGCGATGTCGCATTGTCAACTTTTGAAAATGTAACCGCTTTTTCAGATGAATCCTTATGGTTTGAAGAATTTTTGGACTATAAAATTGTTTTGGGAAGCGTAAATTCATCCGAAGAAGCCATCGAGAAAATCAATAAATATGGCGGCGGGCATTCCGCAGTGATTATGACTAAAAATGACGAGGCAGCGCAAAAATTTATGGAATCGGTCGATTCGGCGGCGGTTTACCAAAATGCCTCAACTAGGTTTACCGACGGCGGCCAGTTTGGATTGGGTGGGGAATTGGCGATAAGCACCGATAAATTGCATCACAGGGGTCCGATGGGACTGCAACATTTAGTGACTAACAAGTGGTATATATACGGAAATGGGCAAATCAGGTAAAAAAAGAATATTGTTGAAAATTGGCACAAATGTGCTGACCAAAGAGACCAAAAACATCTCCAGGGGCAAAATTGAAGACATTGCAAAACAAATTGCCCATTTAAAAGACGATTATGAGTTTGTGATTGTGAGTTCAGGTGCCATTGCCGTTGCCAGACAATTTGTGAAACTGGAAAGCAACGGAAAGGAAATAAACGTAAAACAGGCCTTGGCATCCATTGGTCAGCCGCATTTGATGCGGATATATCAGGAATGTTTCAGGGAATTGGGACTGCTGACTTCCCAGTGTTTGCTGTCGTATTCCGATTTTGAAAAAGAGCAATCTACCGTAAACATTGTAAACACCATCAATGTGTTGGTTGAAAACAGTTACATTCCCATTATCAATGAGAACGACACGGTTGCCACCGACGAAATAAAATTTGGCGACAATGACAAGTTATCGGCCTTGACAGCGGCGTTATTAAATGTTGATTTATTGATAATTGCCACCAACACCAACGGGATTTATACCAAAGAATCCATGCATAACCATCAAGAAAAAACGATTTTGGAAACCACGGACATTCAATCGCTGAAAAGCGAAGCTGAAAAAACCATATCTTCAGGAGGAACCGGTGGAATGATTTCCAAAATTGATGCGGCTGAAATCGCCCAAAATGCAAATATTGAAACGTGGATTCTCAATGGATTGAACGATAATTTTATGGTTGATGCCATTCAACATAAATCAGTTTTCACAAAAATAACCCGAAAATGAAACGAGCACAACAAATTTTGATATACAAAGGAATGATTAATGGCGAACAGCATCTGTTACCGCTAAAAAATAAAATTTAAACAGATGAGAGATTACACCAACATAAATGATCTTGGAAACTTGCAAAAAGCAGTTCAGGAAGCCATTGAAATAAAGAAAAATCCGCTTCAACACAAAACGCTTGGCGAAGGAAAAACGATTTGCCTGTTGTTTTTCAACAACAGTTTGCGCACGCGTTTAAGCACCCAAAAAGCAGCCCAAAATTTGGGGATGAATGTGATCGTGATGAATTTTGGCAGTGAAGGCTGGGAATTGGAATATGAAGAGGGCGCCGTGATGAACGGCTCAAAATCGGAGCACGTTAAAGAAGCGGCCAAAGTAATTGCCCAATATTGCGATATCGTGGCCATCAGGGCTTTTGCGTCGCTGACGGATAAGGAAAAAGACCAGGCTGAAATTGTGATGAACAGTTTTAAAAAATATGCCGGAATTCCGGTGGTGAATATGGAAAGTGCGACCGGACATCCGTTGCAGGCCTTGGCAGATGCCATCACGATGGAAGAATTTAAAACGGCGCACAAACCAAAAGTGGTCTTGTCCTGGGCGCCGCATCCNNCTGAAATCACCAAAAATTCGACCATAGAACACGATCAGGAAAAAGCATTTGAGAACGCTGATTTTGTGTATGTAAAAAATTGGAGTTCCTTTAAAGATTACGGTCGCGTAATGAATTCAGACAGTGCATGGATGATTACATCGGAAAAAATGAAACTGACTAACAACGCGAAATTTATGCATTGTTTGCCCGTTAGAAGAAACGTCATTGTTACTGATGAGGTCATTGATTCAGAAAATTCCATAGTGATTCAACAGGCGAATAATCGTACCTTTTCCGCTCAACTAGTGTTGAAGAAAATATTGGAGCAGAAATAATTTAAGGGTTTATCAATATTAATTGATACGTCAACTTGAACTTGGTTCAGGTTCTCATAATGGTTGTTAATTTGCGTGATGGGATTCTGAAATAAATTCAGAATGACGATTTTAAGTAATATTTTAATTAATTAAAAAAATGATTAAGCAGAAATTAAAAATCGTGAAAATTGGCGGAAACATCATCAATGATGAAGCTTCTTTGTATTCATTTTTAAAAGATTTTGCTGATTTAAAATCTCCAAAAATACTCGTTCACGGTGGTGGAAAAAGAGCCAATGAAATTTCTGAAGCCATGGGGTTACAGCCTAAAACGATTGCAGGAAGAAGGGTGACCGATGAAGCGACTTTGGAAGTGGTGACGATGGTGTACGCCGGATTGCTGAACAAAATGATTACTGCACAACTGCAAAAATTAGACTGCAATGCTTTGGGCTTGTCGGGTGCCGATGCCAATTGTATTATGGCGCACAAAAGAATCGTTGCGGAGGTAGATTATGGATTTGCGGGCGACGTGGATGCCGTCAATGCCAAATTTATAGCGCTGTTGTTGCAAAACAAGGTAACGCCTGTTTTTTGCGCGATAACGCACGACAAGAACGGACAATTGTTGAATACAAACGCTGATACCATTGCTTCTGAAATGGCCATTGCTATGAGCAATTTTTATGAAGTGGAATTGAATTATGTTTTTGAACTGAAAGGCGTACTGGAAAACATGGCCGATAAAAATTCTGTAATTCAACATATTAATTTAAAGAAATATGAACAATTAACGGAAGGCGGTATTATTTCAGAAGGAATGATTCCCAAGCTTCATAATTGTTTCAATGCGCTAAAAAAGGGGGTTCAAAAAGTGAATATTGGTGATGCTTCATTAATTAAAAACACAAATAATTTGTTCACGACATTAAGTTTAAAATAATGATAAATCAACTAAAAAAGGAAGCATTGGCATTGCTTAAAAATTTAATTGCAACGCAATCTTTTTCAGGAGAAGAAAATGAAACGGCGCTGTTAATTATGCAATGGTTTTCCAATCATAACGTCAGATTTGAAAGTGACAAACACAATGTTTGGGCAAAAAATAAGTATTTCGATGCTTCAAAAAAAACGATCTTGTTAAACTCGCATCATGATACGGTAAAACCGAATAAAGGCTATACTAAAAACCCATACAATCCTGGAGTTTTCGACGGAAAACTGTACGGATTGGGAAGCAATGATGCCGGCGGCAGTTTGGTTTCTTTGCTGGCGACATTTACCTATTTTTATGACAGAATCGATTTAAATTACAATGTGGTGATAGTGGCTTCTGCCGAAGAGGAAAGTTCGGGGATAAACGGATTGAACAGTATGTTACAAATTATTCCTTCCATCGATTTTGCCATAATTGGAGAACCAACTTTAATGCAGTTGGCCATTGCTGAAAAAGGATTGTTGGTTTTGGATTGTGAAGCGAAAGGGACTTCGGGCCACGCGGCGCACGGCATTGGTGACAACGCCATTTATAAAGCGATTGAGGACATTAATTGGTTTCAAAATTTTGAATTTCCGAAGGAATCGGAAATGTTGGGAAAGGTAAAAATGACCGTGACTCAAATCAATGCCGGAATTCAGCACAACGTCATTCCGGCCACGTGCAATTTTGTGGTGGATGTGCGGGTTACCGATGCTTACAGCAATCAGGAAGTATTGGATATTGTGAAATCGAAAGTAAAATGTGAAGTGAAGGCAAGGTCGTTGCGGTTAAATTCCTCCTCAATTCCAAAAAACCATCCAATTGTAAAAGCCGGAATTAAATTGGGCAGAAAAACCTACGGTTCGCCAACATTGTCTGACCAGGCAGTTTTAAGTTGTCCGTCCTTGAAATTAGGCCCGGGCGACAGTTTTCGCTCACATACCGCCGATGAATTTATTTATGTGAGTGAAATTGAAGAAGGTATTGAGTTGTATATCAAAATATTAAAAGAAATTTTATAATGAAAAATAGCAATAAACTTTGGGATAAAGGATTTTCGACCGATAAAAAAATAGATTTGTTCACCGTTGGAAACGACAGGGAACTCGATTTAATTTTGGCAAAATATGATGTGATGGGGGATATTGCCCACGCAAAAATGCTGTATAAAATTGGATTGTTAAATGGTGCCGAAATTTCATCCTTAGATAGTGAACTGAAAAACATTTTAAAAACTATTGAAGAAGGAAATTTCATTATTGAAGATTCTTTTGAAGATGTACATTCAAAAATAGAGTTTTTGCTGACTGAAAAATTGGGTGATACCGGCAAAAAAATTCATACGGCACGATCAAGAAACGATCAGGTTTTGGTAGATGTGCATTTGTTTGTGAAAGACGCTTTAAAGGAAATAAATGAAGGTGTCAACGAACTTTTCGACTTGTTAATTTCCTTGGCGGAACAGCACAAAAATGAGTTGTTGCCCGGTTATACACATTTGCAAATCGCCATGCCTTCCTCATTCGGATTGTGGTTTTCAGCCTATGCCGAAACGTTGATTGACGATATTTATTTTTTAAAGGCAGCTTACAAAGTGGCCGACCAAAATCCGCTGGGTTCTGCAGCCGGTTACGGAAGTTCTTTTCCTGTTGACAGAGATTATACCACAAAATTGTTGGACTTTGAAACCTTGAAATTCAATTCGGTTGCTGCACAAATGGGCCGGGGAAAACTGGAAAAATCGACAGCTTTTGCGTTGAGTTCGGTGGCTGGAACCTTGTCGAAAATGAGCATGGACATTTGTTTGTATATGAGCCAGAATTTCAGTTTTATCGCTTTTCCCGATGAATTAACCACGGGTTCAAGCATTATGCCGCACAAAAAAAATCCCGATGTCTTTGAATTGATTCGCGGAAAATGCAACAAACTGCAGGCATTGCCTTACGAGTTTACGCTCATCACCAATAATTTGCCGAGCGGTTATCACCGCGATTTGCAATTGTTGAAAGAAGGATTGATTCCGTCGTTTTCAACCTTAAAATCGTGTTTGGAAATGCTTACCTATTCCTTAAAAAATATTCAGGTAAAACCGAATATTATTGATGACGAAAAATACAAATATTTATTTAGTGTGGAGGAAGTCAATAAATTGGTTCAAAGCGGCGTGCCTTTTCGGGATGCCTATAAAATTGTCGGAAAAAGCATTGATGACGGCACTTTTAATCCCGATAAAAAAGTGGTGCACACACACAAAGGAAGTCTGGGAAATTTATGCTTGGATGAAATTGTAAATAAGAAAAACAAGGCTTAAATCTAATCAATAATTCAAAATCGTTAATTGTACATCGTCAATCTTACATTGTACAAGCATCCCAAATCGGATCTTTTGGAGGATGGGCAACAATTGAAATCATTTCGTTGCTAACGGGGTGCATAAACGCAATTTTATGGGCGTGTAAATGAATGCTTGCATCTTTATTGCTTCGGTCAAAACCATATTTTAAATCGCCTTTTATGGGCGAACCAATGGCGGAGAGCTGGCACCTGATTTGGTGGTGGCGACCCGTTTCCAAATCTATTTCCAACAAGTGGTAATTATCAAGTGATTTCAACACTTTGTAATAAAGAACGGCTTTTTTGCTGCCTTCAACTTCTGTATTATAGGAAGTCGATTTGTTGTTTTTTGGATTCTTGATTAAGTAACTTGTAAGGGTATTTTCGTTTTTTTCTGGTTTGTTTTTAACCACAGCCCAATACGTTTTATTCACTTTTTTATCGCGCAGCATTTTATTGAAACGTTCCAGCGCTTTTGAAGTTTTTGCAAAAACAACGATGCCTGTGGTTGGCCTGTCGAGGCGATGAACGGTGCCTAAAAAAACAGCGCCCGGTTTGTCGTATTTGTCCTTGATAAATGATTTAACAACGTCACTTAAAGGCGTATCTCCTGTTTTATCGCCCTGAACAATATCACCCGATCGTTTGTTGACAATGATAAAGTGGTTGTCTTCAAACAGTATTTGCAGGTTATTTTTGGTTGAAGCCATTTTTAGGATTGTGTGGCTACTTGCTGATTTAGTTCGTCAATAAAATTGAGCAATTCATCTTTTCCGGTAGTGTCTACTGCAGAAGTCACAAAATATGGCGGCATACTTTCCCAATTGGATTTGGTCATTACTTTTTTGTAAACCTGGATATTTCGGTTCAGTTCAGAAAGTTTTAATTTGTCTGCTTTGGTAAAAACAATATAAAACGGAACGCTGTTTTCGCCCAAAAACTCCATAAATTCCAAATCTACTTTTTGAGGTTCTAACCTCGAATCAATCAACACAAAAGTGCAGATCAATTGTTGGCGAAGCAACAAATAATCTTTGATGAACTCCTGAAATGTTTGTCGTTTAGATTTTGAAACCTGTGCATAACCATATCCTGGTAAATCGACCAAAAACCAGTTTTCGTTAATTTTAAAGTGATTGATAAGTTGTGTTTTTCCAGGTTTTCCTGATGTTTTTGCCAACTTGGTTCTTCCGGTAATCATATTGATTAAGGAAGATTTTCCAACATTTGACCGCCCGATAAAAGCATACTCAGTAAGTTGCTCTTTCGGGCATTTGGAAACGTCGGTATTGCTGGTTACAAAATCAGCAGTTTTAATTTTCATATCTTATAGGTTCCTTTCTTTTAGCCAGCTTTCAAGAATTTCATTAAACTCGTCAGGGTGTTCCATCATCGGGGCGTGGCCACATTTATCAATCCAAAATAAGCTGGCATCAGGCAGTAATTTCTGAAAATCTATGGCAACTTCAGGCGGAGTCACCAAGTCGTTTTTTCCCCAAATAATACAGGCGGGAATATTTATTTTAGGCAAATCTTTTGCCATATTATGCCGAATGGCGCTTTTTGCGATGGCCAAAGTTTTGATAACCCTGACGCGATCGTTTACTGAAGCAAAAATTTCATCAACAACTTCTTTTGTTGCAATTGCAGGGTCATAAAAAACTTCTTCAGTTTTGGCTTTTATATACTCGTAATTTCCTCTTTTTGGAAATGTATCACCCATAGATTTTTCGTACAAACCAGAGCTTCCTGCCAAAACAAGCGCGGTAACATTATCTGGATTTAACTTGGTGAAATACAATCCGATATGTCCGCCCAAAGAGTTACCAAGCAATATGGCTTTATCAATTTTTTTATACGCCATAAAATCTTTTAAAAACTTCGATAAGTTTTTAACATTTGTTTTTAACAGCGGCAATTTATAAATGGGCAATTCAGGTATAATTACTTTATAGCCTTTTTCTGAAAAATAATTCAAAACACCATCAAAATTACTCAACGCCCCCATAAGTCCGTGAAGTACAATTATAGGTTGTCCTTCTCCGGCTTCAACATAGCTATACTTGCCATCTGTGATAAGTTTACTGCTCATTTAAATATTCATTTTTATACCTTATTGCAAAGGTAACTTTTTTTTCGAAAATACAGGTTTTTTTAAAGGCACGCAACTAAAAAAGTACGCCTCAGAATTTCAAAAAAGTGACCTATAAATGTGTTAAAGTGGTAAAAGTTATCAACAAAGTGGATAAATGTGGTAAATTGTGGGAAAAAATTTATATTTTTGAATACACTCAAATTATGATGATAAATTTAATTGGAACATACGAAGCTAAGGCTGATGCGAAAGGAAGGTTACTGCTTTCCAACGCATTAAAGAAACAGCTTATGCCAATGTTGCAGGATGGTTTTGTGATAAAACGATCCGTTTTTCAGCCTTGTTTAGAGCTGTATCCGATGTCTGAGTGGAATGCGATGATGGCCAAAGTGAATACCTTAAACAGATTTGTGAAAAAAAACAATGATTTCATCCGTCGTTTTACAGCGGGCGTAAAAATCGTTGAGTTAGACAGTTTGGGAAGATTATTGATTCCGAAGGATTTGCAGGTATTTGCTGAAATAGACAAAAATGTGGTGCTTTCTTCCGCAGTGAACATTATTGAGATTTGGGACAAAGACAAGTACGAAAAAGCGATTGATGATGCAACAGTAGATTTTGCTGATTTGGCTGAAAGTGTGATGGGTAACGTAAATGACAATGAGGATGGAATATCATAATCCCGTATTGTTAAAAGAAAGTGTGGATGGTTTAAATATCAATCCAGACGGCATTTATGTTGATGTTACGTTTGGTGGCGGAGGCCATTCAAGAGAGATATTGAGCAGGTTGAATGAGCATGGGAAACTTTATGCATTTGACCAGGATGAAGACGCGCAACGCAATGCGATAGACGATTCGAGATTTACCTTGATACCTCAGAATTTCAGATTTATAAAAAGGTATTTGCGTTTTTACGGCATCAAGAAAGTGGATGGTATTTTAGCGGATTTAGGTGTTTCTTCTCATCAATTTGATGAAGCGGAACGCGGATTTTCAACAAGATTTGATGCCGATTTAGATATGAGAATGAACCAATCTGGCGCATTGTCGGCATTTGAGGTCATCAATAAATATGAGGAGGAAAAATTGGCCAATGTGTTATTTAATTATAGCGAATTGCGCAACGCAAAAGATATCGCCAGAAGAATTGTTGAAAAGCGTGCCGAAGAAAAAATTAAAACAAGTTTTCAGCTAAAAGAAGTGTTGGCGGCATTTGTGCCAAAATCACAGGAACATAAAGTGCTGGCCCAAATTTTTCAGGGAATTAGAATTGAGGTGAACCAGGAGATAGAGGCTTTGAAAGAATTTTTATTACAAGTGCCTGAATTATTAAATGAAGGCGGAAGATTGAGCGTATTGTCGTATCATTCCTTGGAAGATAGGCTGGTAAAAAGATTTATCAGAAGCGGACTTTTTGAAGGGGAACCCGTGAAAGATTATTATGGGAATATTACAGTTCCCTTAAAAAAAGTGGGGCAAATGGTGGTTCCGTCATTTCAGGAAATTAAAAAGAACAGCAGGGCAAGAAGCGCAAAATTAAGAATCGCAACTTTAGCATAAATGGCAAAAATATCAAATAGCGTTTACGATTTATTAAAAGGGAAATTCTTGATACAAGAAGATTCCTTTAAAAATTGGCGTTTTATTTTTTTTATAGTCGCCTTGGTGCTTTTGATGATTGCGAGCGGACACAGTTCAGACAAAAAAGTAATGGAAATTGCGCAGCTGAACAAAGATATTAAAGAATTAAGAGCAGAATTTGTTGATACACGATCAATTTCAATGAAAATGAAACTGGAATCAACCATAAGAAATAAGGTGGGAGCATTTGGATTAAAACCAAGTGAAAATCCTCCCCAAGTAATTAAAGTAACCTCAAAAAAGTAAATTAACATTGGCTGCAACAAAAAAAGGCATATTAAATAAACTCTATGTGGTGTTTGTGTTGATCACACTTTTTTTGGCGGCTATTATTTTAAGGCTAACCGATATTCAATTTGCTGATGGTGAAAAGTACAGGGATATGTCGGAACAACTTACCTTGAAAAACGACACTATTTTTGCAAATCGCGGCAATGTTTTTTCGGCAGATGGCAGTTTGTTGGCAACTTCTATGTCTCAATATGAAATTAGAATGGACGCTTATACTGTTGAGGCTGAAGAATTTGAAGCAAACATAAGAAGTCTTTCTGTGGAGCTTTCAAAAATGTTGGGGAAACCGGCTAGGGAATGGGAAAATAAAATAAGAAAAGCGAGATTAAACAAAAACAGGTACCTGTTCATTACCCGAAAATTGGGGTACAATGAATATGTGAAAATTAAAAGTTTTCCAATTTTCAATTTGGGAATGTACAAGGGCGGATTTATAGCTGAACAATCAACAGTTAGGGCGCATCCTTTGGGGAAAGTTGCTGAACGAACTATTGGTTATGATGATTATAGAGGCGCGCCAGGTATTGAAGGTGCGTACCGGGAATATTTAAATGGAAAGTTTGGATGGCGTTTGAAGCAAAAAATAGCCAAAGGCCAATGGAAACCAATTAATGACGCTAATGAAAAAGAACCGGTTGACGGAAAAGATATTGTCACCACCATCGACATAAATATACAAGATATTGCACACCATTCCTTATTGAGACAGTTAGAATTTTATGAGGCCGATCACGGTTGTGTGGTGGTTATGGAAACCAAAACCGGCGAAATAAAAGCAATTTCTAATTTGGGGAAAAATGCCAACGGCAACTATTATGAACGTTTGAATTATGCCATTGGAGAATCCAATGAACCAGGTTCTGCCTTTAAAGTGATGTCGATGGTTGTTGCATTGGAAACAAAAGCAATAGATACAGGTACCATAGTTGATACGGGCGGAGGCAGATATGTCATTCACGGAAGGGCTATAAATGATTCAAGAAAAGGTGGTTATGGAAAGATTTCTGCGGCTCGCGCACTTGAAGTTTCTTCAAATATTGGGTTTGCAAGATTAATTAATGAAAATTTCAGTAAAAATCCTGAGAAATTTATCAATGCTTTAAGGGGAATGCATTTAAATGATAAGTTAGGGTTACCAATAAAAGGGGAAGGTTTGCCAGAAATCCCTGGACCAGGCGATAAAAAATGGAGCAAGAACGCATTGCCTTCAATTGCTTACGGTTATAATATTAGCTTAACGCCACTTCAAATTTTGACATTTTATAACGCCATTGCCAACAACGGAGAAATGGTGAAACCGAAATTTATTAAAGAAATTCGATCTTGGGACAACCAACATTTAGAATCTTTTGATAAAGAAGTCATTGATCCGGCAATTTGTTCAAAAGAGACCATAGATAAAATGCAGGAAATGCTTAAAAATGTGGTGGTGCACGGAACTGGAAGAAAATTATATGCCGAAAATTTTTCTATGGCTGGTAAAACAGGAACTGCAAGAACCGAATATTGGATGGATGATTGGGAGACAAACAGGCGTTATATTTCCTCTTTTACAGGATATTTTCCTGCCGAGAATCCGAAGTATTCTTGCATTGTGGTCATACACAAACCTAAAGCGCAAACAGGTTATTACGGTGCCGATGTTTCCGGACCGGTTTTTAAGGATATTGCCCAAAAAATTTACCTGTCAAAATCCGAAATTAATAAAATTGAGAATAAAACGCCAGATTTCAAAAGCATAGAAAATGACTATAACGCCTATTTCACCATTGCCAACAAAGAAATTGACACGATTCCAAATGTAAAAGGAATGGCAGGAATGGACGCTATCTCGCTACTTGAAAATTTAGGGTTAAAAGTGAGTTATGTAGGAAAAGGAAAAGTAGCGGAGCAATCGCAGCTTGCCGGCGAAAAAATAATCAAAGGATCAACCATCATACTAAATTAAATTATTTGAAATCAGTCAAAGACATATTAAATAAAGTTGTGGTAAACGCAATTCAAGGCAGCACCGACATAAAAGTGAACGCCATTGTATTCGATTCAAGAAATGTGCATAAAAATTGCCTGTTCGCGGCACAAAAAGGCTTGTTGTTTGACGGACATCAATTTATTGATAAAGCGATTGAATTAGGCGCTGTAGCAATTCTTTGTGAAAAATTGCCTGAGAATTTAGCTGAAAACATCACCTATATTCAGGTTGAAGATTCAAATAGCGCTTTGGCATTGATTGCATCAAACTTTTATGGCAATCCGTCTTCAAAATTAGAATTAATAGGAATTACTGGCACCAACGGAAAAACCACTGTTGCCACGTTGCTCTATAAATTATTCCAAAATGCCGGTTACAAAACGGGGCTGTTATCAACCGTAAAAATTTTGGTTGATACCAAACAATATGAAGCCACGCACACCACACCAAATTCTGTGGCCATAAATTCTTATCTGAATGAAATGGTTGAGTTGGGTGTAGATTACTGTTTTATGGAAGTGAGTTCTCACGGAATTCATCAGAAAAGAACAGAAGGATTGCAATTTGCAGGCGGCGTATTTACGAATTTAACGCACGACCATTTGGATTATCATAAAACATTTGCGGAATACAGGGACGTAAAAAAAATATTTTTTGATCGATTGCCAAAAACGGCTTTTGCGTTGGTAAATATCGATGATAAAAACGGACCGGTGATGTTTCAAAATACCGAAGCCAAAAAACAGTCATATGCGTTAAAAACGATGGCCGATTTTAAGGCTAAAATAATTGAAAACCAGTTTTCGGGCTTGGTGCTGAATATCAACAACAATGAAGTTTACACCAAATTAATTGGCCGATTTAACGCTTATAATTTATTGGCGGTTTATGGCGCATCTGTCCTTTTGGGATTGGATTCCGAAGAAGCTATGCGTCATTTAAGCGGGCTGGAAAACGTANNGCGGTGGCAATAGAGACAAAGCGAAGCGCCCTGTTATGGGGCGAATCGCCTCTCAATTAAGTACGCAGGTAGTGGTGACTTCCGACAATCCGAGGAATGAAGATCCGCAAACAATAATAGAAGAAATAGAAGCTGGCATTGAACCTCAAAATTTGAGAAAATCCCTGTCCATTTTGGATAGGGAACAGGCCATAAAAGCGGCTTCAAAACTGGCTAAAAAAGGCGATATCATATTAATTGCCGGAAAAGGTCACGAAACCTATCAGGAAATAAACGGCAAACGTTTTCATTTCGATGATTATGAGCAAATTACAAATCAGTTAAATCTCATAGAAAGCTAAATTATGTTATATTATTTATTCGAATATCTAGATAAATATTACGATTTGACCGGCGCGGGGTTATTTAAGTATATCTCGTTTCGTTCAGCAATGGCGTTTATTATTTCTTTGCTGTTTTCAATGATTTATGGTAAAAAAATCATCAATTATTTGCAATTAAAGCAGGTGGGCGAATCGGTAAGAGATTTGGGACTGGAAGGCCAGGTTGAAAAAGCGGGTACGCCAACAATGGGAGGGATTATCATTATTTTGGCTACGCTTATTCCAGTATTGTTATTCGCACAAATAGACAATGTGTATATTATTTTGTTGGTTGTAACTACATTGTGGATGGGAACTATTGGATTTTTAGATGATTATATAAAAATATTTAGGCAAAATAAAGCGGGATTAAAAGGCAGGTTCAAAATTTTAGGTCAAATTACTTTGGGGATTTTTGTTGGCGCGATGCTTTATTTTCATCCAAGCGTTACAATGAAAGAAAAATTGCCGACAAAGTTTCAATATGTCACTGAAGCAGGAACCCAGGTATTGTTTGCAGATGCTAAAAAATCGACAAAAACAACCATTCCATTTGTGAAGAACAACGAATTGGATTATGCTTCTGCCTTGGTTTTTTTAGGGAAAGGTTATAAAAAGTATTCTTGGATCATTTTTATTGCAATCGTCATTTTTATTATTACGGCAGTGTCTAACGGCGCCAATTTAACAGATGGAATTGACGGATTGGCAGCGGGTTCATCAGCCATTATTGTGTTGACACTCGGGATTTTTGCCTGGGTTTCCGGTAACATCATTTTCGCAAATTATTTGGACGTAATGTACATTCCGGATTCTGGGGAGATGACCATTTTTATTGCCGCTTTTGTGGGGTCCTTAATCGGTTTTTTATGGTACAATACCTATCCGGCGCAAGTTTTTATGGGCGACACGGGAAGTTTAACCATAGGCGCCGTAATTGCCGTTTTGGCCATTGCCGTGCGCAAAGAATTGCTCATTCCTATTTTAGCAGGCATCTTTTTGGTGGAGAATTTATCAGTGGTTCTGCAGGTGAGTTATTTTAAATATACTAAAAAACGATTTGGAGAAGGAAAACGCATATTTAAAATGGCACCATTGCACCATCATTATCAAAAAATTGGGTATCACGAGAGTAAAATTGTGACAAGATTTTGGATTGTGGGCATTATGTTGGCGGTGTTGGCAATTGTAACGCTAAAGCTACGATAAATGAAATTAGCAATACTTGGAGCTGGAGAAAGCGGCGTTGGAACCGCCATTTTGGGGAAACAAAAAGGATATGATGTTTTTGTTTCTGATAAAGGGAAAATTGCTGAAAAATATAAAGAAGTTCTTTTAAAAAATGACATTTTATTTGAAGAGGGAAACCATANNCTTTGGTTAAACAATTGAAAAGCCAAGGAATTCCAGTAATTTCTGAAATTGAGTTTGCTTCAAAATATACAAACGGTGTTATTGTGGGGATTACCGGATCAAACGGAAAAACCACCACAACGATGTTGGTGAACCATATTTTGAAGAAGGCAAATTTAAATGTTGGAATGGGGGGAAATATTGGTGAAAGTTTTGCGCAACAGGTGGCCGAAAATAACTACGATATCCACGTCTTGGAATTGAGCAGTTTTCAGTTGGACGGGATTATAGATTTTGCGCCGCACATTGCCATCATTACAAATATTTCGCCCGATCATTTGGACAGATACGATTACAAGTTTGAAAACTATATCCATTCAAAATTCAGAATTACCGAAAATCAGACCGAAAATGATTTTTTGATTTATGACGCTGATGATAAAGTGATTTCAGAATGGTTGAAAAATAACAACACAAAAGCAAGTTTGCTTCCTTTTTCAATAGAAAAAGAATTGGAACAAGGCGTTTTTTTGAAAAACGATAACATCATAATTAAATATAAAACCGAAGATACACTAATGAACATTTCAACTTTAGCTTTAAAAGGAAAACACAATTTAAAAAATGCAATGGGCGCTTCAATGGCCACCTCATTGCTAAAAGTTAGAAAAGATACTATTCGTGAAAGTCTGGAAGATTTTGAAGGCGCTGAACACCGATTGGAATTTGTGCTAAAAATTAACGGTGTGCGATACATCAACGATTCAAAAGCAACAAACGTTAACGCAACATTCTATGCCCTGGACTGCGTAAAAGCACCAACTGTATGGATTGTGGGCGGTGTAGATAAAGGGAACGATTATTTGGACCTAATGCCGTTTGTAAGAGAAAAAGTAAAAGCCATTATTTGCTTGGGATTGGACAATCAGAAAATAGTTCAAACTTTTGGCAATGTGGTCGATT
>DPCK01000106.1 GCA_003516285.1 Lutibacter sp.
CCAATGTTTTTTCTTTGTCTTTTCTCAAATCAGCAACTTGTTGGTTCAATGCATTCAATCTGCTTTCACTTTCAATTCTGCATTTCATTAATTCGGCTTTTGTGTCAACCAGTTCCGAACTTGTTTTGTTGTAGTTTTTTTCCAGTTCCGTGTATTTCTTTTGCGAAACACAAGAGCTTAAAAAAAGAGATGCCATAAGCATCAAAATCCCAATTTTCTTCATAATTTATCCTGTTTTTAGTGAGTAACAAAAATAGCTAAAACAACGTTTATTTTCTTAAATTTTAACAATTTTATGATATTTTTAAGATAATATAAACTTTATATTTACCCTTTAATTCTATTACTAATTTAATAACAATTAAAACAATGAAAAATTGTCTGTTTGCAATACTATTAATGTTGTTTTTGTCTTGCGAAAACACTAAAAACAACTTAAACATCATTGAAGGGAACGCCATAGGCACCACATTTACAGTGCGTTATTTGGATACTGGTAGCAATAATTATGAAGTTAAAATAGACAGCTTAATCGCGGTAATTAACAAATCTGCTTCCACTTATATTCCGACTTCTGATCTCTCAAAAATAAATAAAGGAGACACTACTGTTTTAGTTGATGCCAATTTACAGGAGGTTTTCTTAAAATCGGCAAAGATATTTAAGGAAACTGAGGGCGCTTTTGACCCAACAATTGGAATTTTAGTGAATGCCTGGGGATTTGGGCCTGAAAAACCAATTGAAAATTTGGATTCCCTAAAGGTTCAGGAACTTTTAAAATTTGTGGGTTATGATAAAGTAAAACTCGAAAATGGAAAAATAAAAAAATTATACCCAGAAATTTATTTGGATTATAATGCCATTGCGAAAGGCTATTTGGTTGATATGGTAAGCCGTATGTTCGAAAAAAACGGCGTTGCAAATTATATGGTTGAAATTGGCGGCGAAATTAGGGCAAGAGGCAAAAATGAAAAAGGAACACCTTGGAAAATCGCCATAGAAAATCCGAATACCGACGGAAGCCGCTCTTTTGCAACCGTAATTGAACTGAAAGATGAATCTATTGCAACTTCCGGGAATTACAGGAAATTCAAAATTAAAGAAGACGGAACTAAATATGTGCACACCATAAATCCGAAGACAGGTTTTGCCAAAGAAAGTAATTTGTTGAGCGCCTCAGTGATTTCAAAATTGGATTGTGCGGATGTTGATGCTTACGCAACGGCTTTTATTGAAATGGGATTTGAGAAATCAACATCTTTTTTAAAAAACCATCCCGAATTAAAAGCATTTCTGATTTATGTTGATGAAAAAGGAGCAATGCAAACTTATAAGTCCGATAATTTCGATAAGTAATTTATTTAAAACAAACAGGCAAAATTTCACCTTTCGTTAAACAGTATTTTTCAATAAGTTCAGAAGATATTTTTTCTGAATAATTAACTTCTTCAACAAGAAATCCAACTGCCCGTAAACGGTTAAAATAATCTTTTCCGTAAACACGAACGTGGTCGTATTGTCCAAAATGTTTGGCGCGATCTTCAGGATTGGTTATTGAAAAATCTTCATAGGTTTTTTCTCTGCTTAAATCCTGAGGAATTTGAAAAATACCCATTCCGCCAGGTTTTAAAACTCGGTACAATTCGCTCATCGCTTTTTGATCATCTTCAATATGCTCCAAAACGTGATTGCAAAAAACAATATCAAAAATATTTTCTTCAAAAGGTAAATCGCAAATGTCTGCTTTTACGTCGGCAATTGGTGAATATAAATCGGCTGTCAAATAATCTAAGTTTTTCAGATTTTTAAAGCGTTTTAAAAAACATTGTTCAGGGGCAATGTGTAATACTTTTTTTGAAGCCGTAAAAAAATCGGTTTCATTTTTTAAATACAACCATAGCAATCGGTGACGCTCCAAGGAAAGTGTGCTTGGTGCCAAAGCATTTTTTCGCTGCTTTCCGTAACCGTAAGGTAAAAAATTGCGGAAACTTTTATTGTCAATTGGGTCGGTAAATCGCGAACCTTTTAAGTAAATTGCCAAGAACGGACTCACCCAATAGCTCACTTTTATGAGTATGGGACGCGGTATTTTATTGAGTATGAATTTGAATAATTTTTCCACTTATTTATAGTCTTCTCTGGTTGGAGAAAATATGTCTGTTACTTTGCAATTTGTTAACGCCTTACCGCTGTGAATCACATTTGAAGGAATATTGGCAATCATTCCGGGTTCCAATATTGTAGAAAGACCATCAATCACCAATTCCAGTTTTCCTTCAATCACTTGGGTAGATTGTTCGTGAATATGTGAATGTTCTGGCAAAATGGAACCTTCTTCAATATCCCAAAAAGCAATGGTGAAACTATTTGTGTGAAAAAAGCGGCCTTTAAATCCCTTTATGATTTCTTTCTGTTCAATGTTAGCAATTTCCTGAATCATTTTTTTAAGTATTTATTGTCTGAACTCCTTTTCTTCGTCGCTTACAATTCCCAACGCCTCATAAATATAGCTAAATGTTGAAAGCAGTTCAGGTTTTCCGTTAATAATGGCAACATCGTGCTCAAAATGCGCACTTGGTTTACCATCTTTTGTTAAAATGGTCCAACCATCTTTCAATTGGTTAATTTGGTGTGTTCCCAAATTCACCATCGGTTCAATGGCAACCACCATTCCTTCCACAAATTTTTTCCCTCTTCCTCTGTAACCATAATTCGGCATTTCAGGATCTTCGTGCATTGATTTCCCCAAACCGTGACCAACCAATTCGCGAACAATTCCATACCCGTGTTTTTCACAATAATTTTGAATGGCATAACCAACATCTCCAACCCTATTTCCTGCCTTAAACTCCCGAATTCCTATATACAAGCTTTCTTTGGTGATTTTCAGCAATTTTTTGGTTTCCTCAGCAACTTCGCCAACTTCAAAAGTATAAGCGTGATCACCGTAAAAACCATTTTTTAAGGCACCACAATCTATGGAAATAATATCGCCTTCCAACAAAGGCTTATCGTTTGGAATACCGTGGACAATTTGTGCATTCGGACTCATACACAAAGTATTGGGAAAATCGTACAATCCTAAAAATCCTGGAATTGCGCCTTGGGCCCTTATAAACTCTTCGGCCAATTTATCTAAATATAACGTAGTAACACCCGGTTTTACTTCCTTCGCCAAAATTCCTAACGTTTTTGAGACTATCAGGGCACTTTCACGCATCAGTTCAATTTCGGCTCTCGTTTTAAGTTTTATCATTCTATCATAAAATTTATGTCGCAAAGGTACTTCAAAAAAATAATTTTCAGGCCTGGTTTTTCTGAAAATACCCTGTACCAAAAAATTGTATGAAAAATGATTTAAAACAGTTTTTTTGCCTAAAAACTATGGTACATTTACCCAAAACTATTTGAATATGTTTACGTATAAAGCAGTTAGCGCAGCAGATGCTGTAAAAGTCATAAAATCATACGACCGGGTATATATTCAAGCGGCGGCGGCGGCGCCACAAGAATTGATAAACGCTATGTCTGCACGCCACGAGGAGCTTCGTGGCGTAGAAGTTTGCCATTTGCATACCGAAGGTGACGCTCCTTATGCCGACCCAAAATACAAAGACAGTTTTCACGTTAATTCGCTTTTTATCGGCGCAAACGTGCGCCATACCTTAAAAGCCGGAAATGGTTCTTACACGCCTGTATTTTTAAGTGAAGTTCCCAATTTATTTAAAAGAAATATTCTTCCTGTTGATGTAGCCCTTATTCAGGTTTCTCCGCCAGATAAGCACGGATATTGTTCTCTTGGAGTTTCCTTGGAAGCTATTTTGGCGGTTATTGATAATGCAAAACACGTAATTGCACAAATAAACGAACAAATGCCGCGCGTTCACGGCGAAGGTATTATNNATTGAAGATAAAATAGGCGGATTTATTGCTGAATTGATTGAGGACAGAAGCACTTTGCAAATGGGCATTGGAAGCATTCCAAATGCGGTTTTGCACAAATTGGGAAATCATAAGGATTTAGGTTTGCATACCGAAATGTTTTCCGATGGCGTGATTGATTTGATTTTAAAAGATGTCATTAACGGAAATTATAAAGGCGTAAATGCAGGAAGGGCTTTGGCCACATTTTTAATGGGTTCTAAACGTTTGTATGATTATGTTGATGACAACCCGTTTGTTGAATTGCGGTCTTGCAATTATGTGAATGATGTTTCTGTGATCAGACAAAATCCTAAAATGATTTCCATAAATTCAGCAATTCAAGTTGATTTAACCGGACAAGTTTGCGCCGATTCTATTGGAACAAGACTGTATTCGGGCGTTGGCGGACAAATGGATTTTATTAGAGGCGCAAGTTTAAGCGATGGCGGAAAGGCCATTATTGCCATACCTTCAATGACAGAAAAAGGCATTAGCAGAATTGTTCCTTTTCTAAATAAAGGTGCCGGAGTTGTAACCACCAGAGCACACGTTCAGTACATTGTTACCGAATATGGTGTTGCCAATTTATATGGAAAAACGATTAAACAACGCGTAAAAGAGTTGGTGAAAATAGCGCATCCTGAGCACAGGGAAACCATTGAAAAAGAATTTTTTGAAATTACCGGGATGTAAAAAATAACCCAAAGACGAAAAAAGTCGAAATTTCAATTATTGAAATTTCGGCTTTTTTTATTTGCCTTTTCTAAAATTTACTTTAAAAATCGAAATACCAATTAAACACATCGGTTTTTAATCCAAAGGAAATCCAAGTGGAATTTGATACGGAAAAACCTTTTGCCGGCGCTGTAGGATCAAATTTCCGATACGTTACACCACCAAATAATTTTAAATTGGTGGCAGGATTCACCAAATAACCCAACTGCAAATCGCCTATAAAAACATTGGCCACATTGCCTTGTCCAATTGTATTGCCATAATCTGAACCCCGGTCATCATTGTCGGCAAAAACATCGCCGCCGTAACTTAAATTATCTGTTCCGTCAGCAAAATCAAACCCTTTTTTTCCAATTACCACTTTTGCATTTGCAAACCAGCGGTCTTTGGTATAATTCATAATTCCGATAGCTTCCCTAAAATTAGCGCCCCACAAATGCGCCAAAGGTTGGTTGTTATGCCCGAAATTAAGGTTTAACTCATCATGAGAATAGGTGTATGGACGAACTGCATTAAATTCGGCCTGCAAAAATAAATTTTTGACATTAAATGCATTGTAATATTTTGCGCCAATCTGAAATCCAAATTTATTTGCCCACCAGCCATTGCTGCTGGTCATTTCTCCCACCCTAAAATCGTCTAACAGCAATTGTGAATAAAGCGTAATCGCTTTTAATTTATATTTTAAACTGAGTCCGAGTGTTGTATTTCCGGCTCTTGAACCCGTGGCAAACTCCACCGCAGAATAAAATATAAGCGGATTTACATAATTAACGTCAAAACCTCTATTGTTTGCATCATCCCAAATTACGGTTTCAAACAAACCTATATTAAACTTCTTTGTAACATTCCAATCCAAATAATGCATCGCCATATATTTTTGCTTGTAAGCGCCGTCAACCGTCAATTCAGGTCTCACATCTTGCATCCACATAAAAATATTGGTGTATTTTATTTTCCAAAAATTGGTGGAAATTTTAAAATACGGATAAGGAGAAGCTACATCCGACAAAAATAAAGAGCGATAACCATCGCCAATAAAGTTTTTTCCGCGACCGAACTGGAAATTAAAATGACTGCTTGGCGTATAAGAAATATAAGCTTCAGCCACAGGATAATCATAAGCATCTTCCTGAAAAGGCTTGGCAATGCCGCGTCCGGGAATGATGGCCGGATTTCCGCCTGCAGGTTTTATAGATTCGGCATACTCGTTAACATAATTGGCAAATCGCCCCTGACTTTCATAAAAACTGGTGGAAAAACCAAGCGTTTTGCCAATTGCGCCATTTACCTGAATGGCGCGCGTATTGTTATATGTTTTAACGCCTTCACTGTCTTTTCCCAATTGCAAATCAACCATTGGGTTGATGGTAAACCAAAAGTCTTTTCCCTGAACATAAGCCATATGTTCGTTGAACAATTTCCTGGAAAACCAGTTTGATTTTGGCGTAATTAATTTATTTTTCAATGCATCTAAATTTACATATTCGCGCACTTCATTGTACAAATATGGTTTAACCGCTGTGTGTGAATTGCCGGCATTGTTTAAATATGCGTCGTATGCATTGTAAGTTGCGTGCGTGAAAGGGATGTGCAACTCACTTTTGTGCTCAGGAAATAAAGTGATTTTTGGAGCGGTCAACGTTAATTCTTCCTGTTTCTTAGGAAGCACTTCTGCCGCAACAACTTCATTTTTGGTAATTATTTCTTCAACATTATCTTCCAAAGGAATTTTTAAAGGAAAAACAAACTGCATTTCAATCGCGTGATTGTTGTATTTGGCCGGAGTAATTGTTGGCAATGTTGCAAAAACGCGTTCAACTTCGGCTTTTAATTCTTTGTAAGGAGAATTAACATAAATCACTTTAAAATTTCCTGAAGCNNAAAAACCGGATATTTTTCCATTTGAGAAAATACTGAAATGGTTGAAAAAAGTAGCAGAAAACTTAAAAATAACTTGTTCATTGTAGATTATTACGATATTTTTAGCACTTTATTGTCTTTTAATTGATACTTATCGCCACTTTCAACACAGGTTGCGAATCCGTTTTCATCAAAGTTTAAACGATGGCCATATTCGCTGATCCAGCCAATTTGTTTTGAAGGATTTCCAACAACCAAAGCATAAGGCAAAACAGGCTTGGTGACAACTGCTCCGGCACCAATTAAGGCATATTCGCCTATTTCGTTACCGCAAATAATGGTGGCATTTGCGCCAATGCTCGCTCCTTTTTTAACCAAAGTTTCCTGATATTCATCTTTGCGAATAATGGCACTTCTGGGATTTATAACATTGGTAAACACCATACTAGGGCCTAAAAAAACATCATCTTCACAAATAACGCCCGAATAAATGGAAACATTGTTTTGCACTTTTACGTTTTTGCCTAAAACCACTCGCGGTGAAACCACCACATTCTGGCCAATATTGCAATTTTCGCCAATTTTTGAATTGGACATAATATGGCTGAAATGCCATATTTTAGTTCCTTTTCCTATACTACAACCTTCATCTATAACGGATGTTTCGTGAGCGAAATAGTGGTTATCCATTAAATAATAATTATTTTTTAATTTTTTAAAGCCTTTTATTTTATACTAAAGCGAGCCAAATATTTATATTTTAAATCTCAGTTGGATGCCAAGTTGTTTTAACTTCTTGTGTTTTCTCAATAAAATACGGCGATTCACAAGAGTCGCTTGCCCAATCATTTTTTTTGTAAAAAGTGGTCCTTTTAACGTTATTGCTTGCCAATTCGCTAATGGATAATATTAACTGCTCGTCGGTACCGCAATATATGATTGAATTTATATCCATATGAGACGCAAATTGATTCACCAATTCCTCTTTTTTCCCTGTTAAAATATTTACGACACCGCCTGGTACATCGGAAGAATTTAATACTTCAGCAAAAGAAATGGCCGACAATGGTTTCGATTCAGAAGCCAGAACAATTACCGTATTTCCGCCAACAATTGCTGGAGCTATTACAGAAATCAACCCCAATAAAGATTGTTTTTCGGGGGCAATCACGGCAACAACGCCAACAGGCTCGAGTACCGAAAAATTAAAATGAGCGCTTGAAACCGGATTTATGCAACTAAAAAACTGTTGGTATTTGTCGCTCCAGCCTGCAAAATACACCAACCGGTCAATGGCAAGAAGCACTTCAGTTTTTGCATTTTCGGCGGTTTCACCCTGGGCAATTAATTCGGCAATAAATTGTTCTTTTCTTCCCTCTAGCATTTCTGCAATGCGATATAAAATTTGGCCTTTATTGAGCGCGGATGAATTTGCCCAAGAACTTTGCGCATTTCTGGCAATAACAACCGCGTTCCTAAAATCTTTTCGGGAGGCCAAACACATATTGGCAATTAAATTTCCTTTGGAGTTGTTAATTGCATAAAATCTTCCCGACTCAGATCTGGGGAATTTGCCGCCTATATATAATTTATACGTTTTTTGTATAGCTAATCTACTCATAATCTTCCTAAAAAATAATTAATCAAATTTTACATAAGGTTTTAAACCGTGTAAACCGCCTTCTCTGCCAAATCCACTTTCTTTGGTGCCTCCAAAAGGGGAAGTTGCGTCAAATTTATTAAATGTATTTGCCCAAACGACACCGGCCTTTAATTTTTGGGTTAAATGGAATATTTTAGCTCCGTTTTGGGTCCAAACGCCTGCCGATAATCCATAAGGCGTGTTGTTGGCTTTTTCAATCACCTCATCAATGGTCCTAAATGTTTGAATGGCCAATACCGGCCCAAATATTTCTTCCTGCACAATGCGATGTGATTGAGAAACGTTTAAAAACAAGGTTGGCGCACACCAATTTCCTTTGATGGGCAATTTACAGTCTGCTTGGTAAATTTCGCCGCCTTCATTTAATCCGATTTTTATATAATTTTCTATGGTTTGTAACTGTTTTTTTGAATTTATAGCGCCAATATCAGTATTTTTATCCAGCGGATTTCCCACAATTAAAGTTTCCATTCTGTTTTTTAGCTTGTCTATTACCAATTTTGCAACGGATTCCTGGACAAATAAACGTGATCCTGCACAACAAACGTGACCTTGGTTAAAAAATATGGCATTAATGATTCCTTCTACTGCCTGATCTATTGCGGCATCATCAAAAATAATGTTGGCGCCTTTTCCGCCCAATTCCAAAGTTAATTTTTTGTGGGTGCCCGCAATCGCTTTCTGAATGTATTTGCCAACATTTGTAGAACCTGTAAAAGCAATCTTATCGATATTTGGGTGATTTACAATGGCGGCTCCGGTTTCCCCGGCCCCTGTAACAATATTCACCACGCCTTTTGGCAAGCCGCTTTCCTGAATAATTTCGGCAAGTTTTAAGGCGGTTAAAGGTGTTGTTTCAGCGGGTTTTAACACAATGGTGTTTCCTGTTGCCAACGCTGGCGCAAGTTTCCAGGCAGCCATTAAAAGCGGAAAGTTCCAAGGAATAATTTGTCCAACCACGCCAATTGGTTTGGGTGATCTGTTGGGAAAGGCATAAGTTAATTTATCGGCCCAGCCGGCATAATAAAAAAAGTGATTGGCGGCCAAAGGAATGTCAAGATCTCTTGATTCCCTGATTGGTTTCCCGCCGTCCAAACTCTCAATCACCGCAAATTCACGCGCGCGTTCCTGAATAAGTCTTGCAATTCTGAAGATATATTTTCCGCGTTCTTTTCCCGATAATTTAGACCAGCCAACAAATGCTTTTTTTGCTGCTTCAACAGCCTTGTCTATATCTTCGGAAGTTGCTTCTGCAACGCTTGCAATTTTTTCGTTGGTTGATGGATCAATAGTATCAAAATATTGGCCTTTTACGGGTTTTGTGAATTTACCATCAATATACAAATCATATTTATTTTTAAGTTGGATATGATTGGTGCTTTCTGGAGCTTCATCATAAGCCCAAGAAGCTTTAAACATCTTATTTTCTGATTTTTTTTGCATAATTAATCTTTTGAAAAATAATTACTGGATTGATAAATACCTGTTTCCGCTTTAACCAATTGCATTAAAATGTCGTTGACTAAACTGCTTGCCCCAAATCGGAAATAATTTTTGTTCATCCATTTTTCCCCTAAAACTTCATTGAGCATCACCAAATATTGCAATGCAATTTTAGAAGTTGAAATTCCGCCTGCAGGTTTCATCCCAATCATTTTTCCGGTTTTAATATAATAATCTTTTATGGCATCCAACATAACATAAGTGACTTGCATAGTGGCCGCTGGCTGAATTTTTCCTGTAGAAGTTTTAATAAAATCGGCTCCTGCGTAAATAGCCAATTCACTGGCTTTTCTCACATTATCTAACGTATCTAGTTCACCGGTTTCCAAAATAACTTTTAAATGGGCTTGTCCGCAAACTTTTTTTACGGCAACAATTTCATCAAAAACATATTGATAATTGCCTGCAAGAAATTGACCTCTGGAAATAACCATATCAATTTCATTTGCTCCCTGATCCACAGCAAATTTTGTGTCGAGCAATTTTACTTCTAAACTAGATTGTCCGCTTGGAAATGCCGTTGCCACAGACGCAACTTGAATACCGCTGTCTTTTAAAGCTTTTACTGCATTGGCAACCTGTGCCGGATATACGCAAACTGCGGCAACAGTGGGGATATTTTTTAGCGTGTCGTGGGGATGCATTGCCTTATAGCAAATTTGCTGCACTTTTCCTGTTGTGTCTTTCCCTTCCAAAGTGGTTAAGTCAACCATACTTAAAGCAAGCCTCAGTCCTTCAAGTTTTGAGTTCGATTTGATGCTTCGAGAGCAAAAACGTGCGATGCGTTCATTTACCCCAGCGGTATCATAAACCGGTAAATTATCTAAATTCGGAATCATTTATTTCTTTATTTTCTAAATTTCAAATTAAATATTTGCGCTTAAAATAAGTTCTTATCTGTTTTTCAAATGTACAAAAATAAGGTTAATAACCGATAAAGCGACCCTCCTCATAATAAGTTGAATTATGGTTTTAAAATTTCAATGCCAAAAGATGTCAATAAATCATAATTAAAAATTGCAGCCTTTGTGAAATTGGCTATTTTCTATACCAATACGTTTTGATTTCGAAGAGAATTTTAGTCGTTCAAAATTGAATAATTGACAGAAAAAATTAAAAATGGATAATTGAATGGCAATAAACCAATTAACTTCATAACCCAGATTATTACTCACAAAAAATCCCGCTTTTGCGGGATTTTTAATATCTAGATATATTTATTCAACCTTAAAAACAATTGGCAATCCATATTTTACGCCAACTGGTCGGCCACGTTGCATTCCCGGTGTCATTTTTGGCAGCAAATTAATCACTCTTATCGCTTCTTCCTGCAATTTTTTATGAGGTGCTCTTGCATTGATATCGGTAATATAACCATTTTTATCGATTTTAAAAACCACGAAAATTTTTTGGATACTTCCCGGTGTCAATCCCAATTCGGAAGCCAATTCAACATTGAATTTTTCCGCAACAAACTTCGTAATTTGGTCAGAAAAACAAGCCCTAAGTTCACTGTTGTTTCCTTTGCATCCCGGATAAATAGGCACATTTTCAATCACTACAAACGCAACATCCTCCACCACTTCTTCTTCTTCTTTAACTGTAACCATTTCTTTCGGCGCTGTAACTTTAACCGCGTCAAGTTGACTTGTTTCGGTAGATTCAATCACTGTTTCTTTAATATCAACATCATCTTCCACCTTTAATATTTTTTCAGGAAGTGCCACTTTGGTTTCAGGCTGTACCTCAACCTCTATCGGCTTCACTTCAATCAATTTTTCATTGTCTTGAATATTTATTAGCGTTCCGCTTATTTCTTTGACGTCTCTAGGATAAGATTTCATAGTGATAAATTCATATACGAGGAATAGCGAAAGCACCAAACTAAGTTGAATAAAAATTTTGGTGTAATTTTCCAGTATTGCGTTGGGATATTTTTTGACTTGCATAAGAAACTTGTTAAACGTGAAACAAGAACAATTCTAAAAAACTGTTTTAACAGTGCAATTTGTAATGCAAGAATTAAACTACAAGAAATCTTTATGAAGCAATATCTTGCAAGGTATTTATCACATTAAAGTTACAAAAAATTTAACTTAGTTACAACGTTTTGCCATTAAAAAAACAGTCACAAAAGTTGCAGTTGAAAACTTTGTTTACTTTTGCAATATGATAATTACCGACACACATACGCATTTGTACAGTGAACAATTTGATGCCGACAGAAATGAGATGATTCAGCGCGCCAAAGATGCCGGCGTTGCACGTTTTTTTGTTCCCGCCATTGATTCAACCTATTTAAATGCCATGTTGGATTTGGAGCAATCTTTTCCTGAAAATATTTTTTTAATGATGGGTTTGCATCCTACCCATGTGAAAGAAAATTTTGAAGAAGAATTGGCTTTTGTAAAACATTGGCTGGACAAGCGAAAATTTTATGCGGTTGGCGAAATTGGGATCGATTTATTTTGGGACAAATCTTTGCTGAAACAGCAACAAATTGCTTTTAAAACCCAAATTTTATGGGCAAAAGAAAAAAAATTGCCCATCGTAATCCATTGCAGGGATGCTTTTGATGAAATTTTTGAGGTTTTGGAAGAAGTGAAAGACGACCGACTTTTTGGTATTTTTCATTGTTTTACGGGAAATTTGGCACAGGCGAAAAAAGCCATTTCTTACAATATGAAATTGGGAATTGGCGGCGTGGTTACTTTTAAAAACGGAAAAATTGACCAGTTTCTTGATGAAATTCCTTTGGAACATATTGTTCTGGAGACTGATTCTCCTTATTTGGCGCCAACACCTTTTCGCGGAAAAAGAAATGAAAGCAGTTATATTACACAAGTGTTGAATAGATTGTCTGAAATTTATAAATTAACTCCGCAAGAAATTGCTGAAATAACCACTCAAAACTCAAAAAACGTTTTTGGAATCTAATCAAACCGCATATTACAAAACACCCATCGGTACCGCAAAAATTGTGGGTGATGAAAACGGCATCAGCGCTGTTACGGTAATTGATGATGACTTGGAAACTTCCATAGAAATACCTAAAATTTTACAGGATTGTGTACAACAATTAACCGAATATTTTAACGGATCACGATCAAAATTTGATTTAAAGTTAAATCCGCAAGGAACTGATTTTCAAAAAAAAGTTTGGAAGGAATTGCTGAATGTTCCCTTCGGAAAAACCAGAACTTATTTAGAACAAACCAAACAATTGGGCGATGTAAAAGCCATCAGGGCTGTGGCTTCCGCAAATGGCAAAAACCCAATTTGGATTATCATTCCCTGTCATCGAATTATTGGAAGCGACGGTTCACTAACTGGCTATGCCGGAGGAATATGGCGTAAAAAATGGTTATTGGAACACGAAAATACTTCAAAACAACAATCATTATTTTGAAATTTTTATGTTTGTTGTTTTTTCAAATTACATTTTCATCAACCATTTTTTAACGTCAACTTCTTCTTTGATAATGTCGCGAAGTTCCGAGATTTTTACACGTTTTTGCGCCATTGTATCTCTGTAGCGAATGGTTACGGTATCATCAATTAAGGTTTCATGGTCAACCGTAATGCAAAAAGGCGTTCCCACGGCATCCTGTCTTCTGTATCTTCTTCCAACGGCATCTTTTTCATCATAATCCACACTGAAATCCCATTTTAAATCGTCCATTATTTTTCGTGCAACTTCAGGCAAACCATCTTTTTTTACCAATGGCAAAATGGCCGCTTTTGTTGGCGCCAATACTGCCGGCAATCTTAATACGGTTCGAGTTGTGCCATTTTCCAAATCTTCTTCCTGCAATGAATTGGAGAAAACTGCCAAAAACATTCGGTCCAATCCAATAGAAGTTTCCACCACATAAGGAATATAATGTTCATTCAATTCCGGATCAAAATACTGTAATTTTTTTCCCGAAAATTTTTCGTGGCTTGATAAATCAAAATCGGTACGTGAATGAATTCCTTCCAATTCTTTAAATCCGAAAGGGAATTTAAATTCAATATCAGCAGCGGCATCGGCATAATGCGCTAATTTGTCGTGGTCATGAAAACGGTAATTTTCCTTGCCCAATCCCAAAGATAAATGCCATTTTAAACGGGTTTGTTTCCATTCTTCATACCATTCTTTTTGAGTTCCCGGACGCACAAAAAATTGCATTTCCATTTGTTCAAATTCTCGCATACGGAAAATAAACTGACGCGCAACGATTTCATTTCTGAAGGCTTTTCCTGTTTGTGCAATTCCGAAAGGAATTTTCATCCTGCCCGATTTTTGAACATTTGAAAAATTCACAAAAATTCCTTGCGCGGTTTCCGGACGTAAATATAAATCCATTGAAGCATCGGCAGAAGCGCCTATTTTGGTGCCAAACATTAAGTTGAATTGCTTCACTTCTGTCCAATTTTTTGAACCTGATAACGGACAAACGATTTCCAATTCTTCAATAAGAGATTTTACATCGGCCAAATTTTCTTCGGCCAAAGATTTTCCCATTCGTTTTAAAATGGTTTCGCCTTTTTCTTTATAACCTAAAACTCTTTCATTGGTTGCTAAAAACTGGTCCTTATCAAAAGAATCTCCAAAACGTTTTGCCGCTTTTTCAACCTCTTTTTCAATTTTATCATCCAACTTAGCCACATAATCTTCAATTAAAACGTCGGCCCTATATCTTTTTTTGGAATCTTTATTGTCGATTAAAGGATCGTTAAAAGCATCCACGTGGCCGGAAGCTTTCCAAGTGGTTGGATGCATAAAAATTGCGGCATCCAAACCAACAATATTTTCGTGCATCTGCACCATAGCTTTCCACCAATATTCCCTGATATTTTTCTTTAATTCTACACCGTTTTGAGCATAATCGTAAACTGCGCTCAAACCGTCATAAATTTCACTCGATTGAAACACAAAACCGTATTCCTTTGCGTGCGAAACTACTTTTTTAAATTGATCATCTTGATTTGCCATTGTGCAAAAATAGTAAAGCTTTTAACACTAAAAAATAAAAAAGTGGAAATAGCCCAAACTATTTCCACCAATAAAATATTAAATATTCTTAATTTAGGAGTTATCTTTTTACTTCAACGAAATTTTAGTTGCTCCTACAAATTTATTTTCAATATAAATATTCACCGTATAAACACCGGTTTTCATAAGGTCTCTATTCACCTCAATCAATGAAATTAAATCAATGGCTTCATTTAAATAGTTTACCATTGAAAGATCGCTATAACTTGCCTGGGTATTGTCATTAAGTGTAAACTCGCCTTTTGGAGACATTGTTTTTCCTTGTGCGTCAACTACTTGAATATAAACCTGACGATCGCCTTGTTCGGCAATTTCATTTTTTACAATCGTCATATTAATTCGAAGTGCATCTGTATTGTTTGCGCGCGAAGTTTCTACCAATTTTCCATTATTTCGCTCTTTCATTGCAATTACTTTCGCCGAACTTATCTTCAACTCAGAACCAATCGCCACTTTTTGGGCCAAAGTTAAATTTTGTGTTGTTAACGTATCGTTTTTGGCTATTTGTCTTGTGATTACAACTTTAGCACTGTCTAAATTGCTTGTAAGCAACTGATTTGAGCTTGTTAAGGATTCATTCAATAAAAATAATTTTTTGTTGGATTCTTCCAATTTAGAAATTTCACCTTTGTAACGGCGCAACATACTGTAATTTACAACTTTCAAGTCTTTAATAGAATCTCTTAAAGCAATGATTCGGTCTCTTTCAATAATTAATTCTCCAGACATTGACGTTTTTTCAGCTATTGCGTCTTCATATCTAACAATCATACTATCCAAATTTTGCTCTATTTCAAGTTTTTCGACTTCAATTGCATCGGTTAACTTTTTATATTCCGAGCTCGTATAAAAAGTATAAGCTAACGCAACCAATAATAAAACTGCTAATGCTATGATTATCAGATTGGTGTTTGATTTTTTATTTTCTTCCATCTTTTAAATGTTTAATTATTTGATATAAACGCAAAATTACAAATTAAATTATGCTTAAATGTCTTTTTTTGAAGTGATTGCCAATTCTATTGCTTAAAAAACATAAGAAAAATTCATTTACCGCAATTTATTATACCCCAAAATATTATAAATTAAAAATGTATTTTTAAAAAAAAATGCTATGAAGATTATAAAAGACATTTTTGCTGTTTTTTTCCCTGAAACCTGCTTATGCTGCAACGAAAATTTGTCCACCAATGAAGCCATTATTTGTTTATCCTGCCGGCACGATTTGCCTTTAACCAATTTCAGTTTTGAAGAAAATAATTTAATTGAAAAATCTTTCTACGGAAGAATCCCTCTTGAAAATGCCACTTCGTTATTTTACTTCTTCAAAAAAGGGAACGTGCAGCATTTAATTCACGAACTTAAATACAAGAAACAACAACAAGTTGGCACTTTTNNTTTTAACAAGGATTTCTTCAACAAAAACACAAACCAAAAAACTACGTTTGGAACGTTGGAAAAATGTACAAGAATTATTTCACGTTCAAAACAATTTGGCCTTAGAAAACAAACACATCCTATTAATTGATGATGTTATTACAACCGGGGCAACGCTTGAGGCTTGTTATGAGGCGCTTCGTCACACAAAAAATTTAAAAATAAGCATTGCGTGTATGGCTTACACGAAATAAAATAATCGATATGAAACTACCGGTATATTTTAATGCGTTTTTTAATAAAATAATTGTTATTTTGTATTTTTAATAAAACAAATATGAGGAATTCTTTAGTTAAGTTTTTATTGATTTTAATGATAGCGAGTGCATTTTTTGATTGCGCCAGAAGAGGGACGCCAACCGGCGGACCCAAAGACACGATTCCGCCTGTATTGATTAAGGCGATTCCGGCAACTGAAACTATTAATTTTAAGGAAAAACAAATAAAAATATATTTTGATGAATATATCAAACTAAAAGATGTCAATCAAAAATTGGTGATTTCGCCACCCCCAAAAAACGACCCAATTCTTACTCCGGTTGGAACGGCAAGCAAATTCATCACCATAAAAATACTGGATACTTTAGATGCAAATACCACTTATTCTTTTAATTTTGGTAGCAGTATTGTTGACAATAATGAAGAAAATAAACTGGAAAATTTTAAATATGTTTTTTCAACAGGAACTTATATCGATTCCCTTAATTTGGCTGGAGAAGTAACTGATCCTATGGAAAAAAAATTGGTAAAAGGCATTGATGTGATGCTTTATGAATACAACGCTTCTTATACCGATTCTGTTATTTACAAACAAAAACCACGCTATATTGGCAGTACTTTAGACAGCACCTTGTTTGAATTAACCAATTTACGTGCCGGCAAATATTTACTTATTGCACTAAAGGACGGCAATAACAACAAAATTTATAATCCGCAAGTTGATAAAATTGGGTTTTTAAAGGACACCATCACAATTCCGACTGATCAAAAATACAATTTCACTATTTTTAAAGAAGTCCCTAAATTAAAGGTATTTAGACCCAAAGAAGTTAGCAAGGGTCGTATTCATTTTGGATTTGAAGGCAATGCGAATGATTTAAATATTGAACTTTTATCGCAAAAACCTGCCGAGTTTAAATCTCAAATTGTTTTTGAAAAAGGCAAAGACACGCTCAATTATTGGTACACACCTTTTGAAGCGGACTCATTAAGCTTCTTGGTTACAAAAAATGACTATGCAGAAAAGTTTACCATAAGGCCAAGAATTTCAAAAATTGATTCCCTTAAAATTACCCAAAACGCAACAGGAACCTTGCATTTAATTGATACTTTTTCCATCACCACCAATACCCCGATGGTAAATTTCGACAGGTCAAAAATAAAAATAACCGAAAAAGACTCAACACTCGTCGATTTTAAGGAAACCTTATCAAAATCCAAAACGAAGTTAACGCTGAATTTCGAAAAGAAACACAATACAGATTACAATTTTGAGTTAAAGTCCAAAGCAATTACAGATATTTTTGGCTTGTCGAATGATTCAATCGTTTATAAATTAAAAACCAAAGCGCCTGAAGATTACGGCATCATCAATGTAGATTTGACGAGTGTAAAAAACACCGCTTTAATCGTTGAGTTGTTAAATGAAAAAGATGTTTTAATTAGGCTGATAAAACTTGACAAGCCCCAAAGAGTGAGCTTTAATTTGTTGTCTCCCGGAAATTATGGCGTAAGGGTTACCATAGATGAAAATAATAATGGCGTTTGGGATACGGGAAGTTTTTTTGACAAACGACAACCTGAAGTGGTGAAATATTTCGACGAAAAAATTGAATTGAGGGCCAATTGGGACGTGAATTATTCATTTATCTTGGATTAAATTTATTGAATATTGTGATTACTTAAGTTTTTATTACATTTGAAACAACTAAATTTTTATGCTTTTGAATAAATTTATAAAAATAGCAACCCCAATACTTTTTTTGGTTGTGTCAATTGGTTTGCAAGCCCAAAGTGAAAAGAGCCACGAAATAGGTTTTATTACCGGTTCTGCATCATTTACCACAGATTATGGCCAACGAAATAATTTCAAGGCCAATGTTGGGGGAAATGTTGGTATGGGTATTGGCGTAATTTATTATTTAAATTTTACAGATTACCGTTACCGATGGAATCTGCGCACCAGTTATTGGGCGGAACATTTTAGGGTTCGTGCAGAAGCTTCTTATATGTCTGCCAAATTAGAGCATTTCGGAATTTATGCCGAAAAACAAAGTACGGGGGGTGAACAGTTGCGCGCACATACCGGCAAAACATATTTGGTAAATTTAGGCGCCCAATTGGAGTTTCATTGGGTGGATATCGTAGATTTCGGTTCCAGAAGAATTCCGGATTTACATTGGTCTCCTTATATAAGTGCCGGCGCTTTTGTTGATTATTACAATCCCTCCATAAAATCAACCTACGGAACAGGCAATTGGGAAGATCCCGGTGTTTTATTCCATAAATGGGATAATAATCTATACCCAGGAGCTTCAAAAGATGAAGCAGGCATTACGATGTCGGCAACTTTTGGCGTTGGAACACGCTATAAATTGGGCGAATATTCAGATTTACTGATAGAATCCCGATGGCAATATTTCTTTTCCAATTATGTGGATGGCTTGCACGCAAAAAAAGACCCAGCCAATAAATACAATGATTGGCTTTTATGGGTTCATATTGGGTATGTTTATTACCTAAACTAGACTTAATGCCTGGTCTAAATCGGCCAATAAATCCTCAATATCTTCAATCCCAACGCTTAATCGTATTAATGAATCCACCACACCGGTTTTTTCACGTTCGGCTTTTGGAATAGACGCGTGTGTCATACTTGCCGGATGGCCCGACAAAGATTCCACGCCGCCCAATGACTCAGCCAAAGTGAACAATTTTAAGTTTTCCAGTATTTTAAAAGCATCTTTAATGTTGTTTCCTTTGGTGACAAAAGATACCATTCCGCCAAAATCCTTCATTTGTTTTTTGGCGATTTCGTGGTTTGGATGACTTTCAAATCCGGGCCAATACACTTTTTCAATTTTTGGATGGTTTGCCAAATATTCAGCCACCGCTTTACCATTTTCACAATGGCGTTGCATACGCACGTGTAAAGTTTTTATGCCTCGCAACACCAAAAAACTGTCCATTGGTCCGCAAACAGCGCCACAAGCATTTTGAATAAAATACAATTTGTCGGCAAGCGACTTATCGTTCACCATTAATGCGCCCATAACCACATCCGAATGTCCGCCCAAATATTTTGTGGCCGAATGCATTACAATATCAGCACCCAAATCCAACGGATTTTGCAAATAAGGCGTGGCGAAAGTATTGTCTACCGCCAATAAAATTTGATGTTTTTTGGCAACTGCTGAAACCGCTGCAATATCAATTATGTTCATCATCGGGTTGGTTGGTGTTTCAACCCAAATCAATTTTGTTTTTTCAGAAATATAATGTTCAATATTATCCGCATTTTCCATTCCTATAAAATGAAACTTAATACCGTAATTTTCGAATATTTTTGTAAATATTCTGTAAGAACCTCCGTATAAATCGTTGGTAGAAATCACCTCATCTCCAGGACTCAATAACTTCACTACGCAATCAATGGCTGCCAAACCCGAACCAAATGCGAGTCCGAATTTTCCATTTTCAATACTGGCAAAAGCATTTTCCACCGCGGTGCGTGTTGGATTGGCAGTTCTTGAATATTCGTAACCTTTATGAACACCCGGTGACGTTTGCGCGTAGGTTGAAGTTTGGTATATTGGCGGCATTACCGCTCCTGTCGAAGGATCGTGTTCTTGATTTCCGTGAATGGTCTTTGTATTGAATTTCATCTGTTTAAATTTTATTTTTTATTGGCTTCGCCATTTTTGCCAAGCGAAAAATTCATAGCTGTTGTATTGCACATTTTATTTGGCAAAAGTATCAAATTTAAGCCTAATTTCAGCAAAAAGGCTGATATTCTTTGATTTTTGGGTTAATTCATCTATCAAAAAATTTAAATAAATTTCATCAACTGCAGCATGATTCCGAGGTGAATTCCTTCGTGATAGGTATTGAAAGTGATCCCCTCTTCAACAGAATTTAATGTAATATTTACACTGGTTTTATATTCGCTGTAATTTTTAAAAATTCCCTTGTTGTAATCTTCTTCCAATTGCAAAGGAAGCTGCAAAAATTGTACTTTTATAGCTTCAAATTCTTCTTGAGAAATAGGGTGATTTGGTGCTGTTCCTTTTTGAAAATCAGCTATCATTTCTTCGGAAACCAAACAATTCAATCCCGATAATTTATAACACAAAAGCTGTTGGGTCACAGTTAAATGGGCAATATTCCAAGCGATGTTGTTTTTAAATCCCTCCGGAATTTTATTCAACTGTTCTATCGTAAGATCTTCGGTTATTTTTAAAATAAGCTGTCTTGTTTTAATCAGGATGTCAAAGTTTTTGTGCATTCGATTGTTTTTTTGTTAATAGTGTTCAAATTTAAAGTAAAAACACATTAATTTTACGGATTAACATCATTTAAAAAATGAAAAAAATATACCACCTGAAAACCTGCGATACCTGCAGAAGAATTTTAAAAGAAATGGATACTTCCGGCTTTATTTTGCAGGAAATTAAAACCGAACCCATCACCGTAAAACAGTTGGACGAATTGTTCGCGCTTACACAAAGTTATGAAGTATTATTTAGCCGAATGGCGAAAAAATACAAGGAAATGGACTTAAAAAGTCAGCGATTATCAGAAAAAGACTACCGACTATTGATTTTGGATGAATATACTTTTTTAAAGCGTCCGGTTATCGTTAACGAAAATGAAGTTTACGTAGGGAATAAGAAAAAAAGAGTGACTGTTATTAAGTAATTACCAAACATATATCCTTTTCAATTCATTATAAACATTAATGAAATAAGCCAATAATAATAGTGATTTTTCAAAGTAAGATTTTTTAATTAAGGTAATTTGCCTGTTAAAATATTAAAGAATATTATGAAAAAAAATTTACTGTTGCTCTTTGCATTTTGTACAATTAATTTAACGTTTGGCCAATATTATGTTTCATCAAGTATTGGCCAAGCCATTGGAAGTGCCGAAGTGAAATTTGGAGAAGTAATCACGGTTTCTGAATCTGAAAGTTCTTATGGAAGTTATGGAGAAGGGACCAACTTTCAAATTAGAACCGGTTACTTTTTTAACGACACTTTTGGTGTTGATTTTGGGTTTGGTTATTTGCACGGCGCCGATCAAACAATTCAAAAAGTCAGTTTTCCTTCAAGGGAACTTAATGCCATTGCACGCGCACGCGCTTTCGGTTTTACTCCATCTGTTGTTTATAAGTTTACAAACAAAATTTATGGGCGTTTTGGGGCATTAATTAAATTAGGCGGAAAAACAGAAGCTGTTGTTTATGACAAAAATTATATAGCTGATGAAGCAAGCGGCACAACAATTTCACAAGCATTTGGTTTGCCGGCCGGCGCTTTTACTGAGACCAATTACATAGAAGATTACCACGGAAAATTACCTTTAGGTTTTGTTGGTGCCTTTGGATTTAAACATCAAATGAAAAATAATTTAAGCTTGTTTTTAGAAGCTGAATATATGGGCGTGAGCGTTAAAAGAAAAGACTCTGAAATTAAAAAATTTAACACTGATGTTGTCTTGGCAAGCGGAACTGTTGCTGTATCCGGACTTTACTCATTAGACAACTTACCTCCAGGATATGTTAAAAACAGTATTTATGTAGATAAATTGTCGAACACAAATACAGACCCATCAAAAAAACTGGCGGAAAGGGTTCCGTATTCTTCCTTTGGAATTAACTTTGGGATTACTTATACATTTTCAAAAAAATAACATAATAATTCATAAAAAAGCCGTTTAAAACTAATTTTAGACGGCTTTTTTATGAATTAATTTTTTAATTGGATGAAATCTTTATGGTTGAATTTTCAATAATTTTATTAAAATCACTTTCCAATATATTCGTTTTTAATCCAATCACTACAAAATCAGGGTCGCTTTTAACTTTTAGCAACAATTTCTTTAATGGCATTTTTATGCTGTAAAAAGTACAATTGAACTTTGTCGCCATTGATCATTTACGCTTAATATTGTCTCATAGTTTTTTTGTTTGATAAACCGATCAAACTTTCTGTCTAATGAAGTTGAGCCATCGGAAAAAATCATCACTTTATAATGTCTCACTTTTTTAAATAAATCTACATATTCTCTTACATCATCTTTTGGAATAATTAAATTTGCGATAAAAGCAGGCGTACTTAATGAAAACTCACTTGCTTCTTTATTTTCTTCGTAAAATGAATTAAAGGATGTTTTCGACGCACAAGATGCCAAAATCAATGCTACTGCTAAAATTAAGAGTCTGTTTTTCATAAAATAAGGTTTTTAATTTATGACGAATAATCACTTTTTTTGTAACATTTTGGAAAGTGTATTTCTTTCGAAAATTTAAGAAATGATCCAATTTATTCGTAAGATGAAACCTGTAATAAGTCACTCCTTGTTTTCTGAAATCATTTGTTTTTTTAGGTAAGAATCTACGCGCAAAGAGGCATTTTCACGAATATCTTCCCAAAATAAATTGATGTCGCCTGCGTGGTATCTCTTTTTTACCAAAACCAATAACCGATATGGAAAATGCGGTGTGCTAATCCACAATATGCCATCTTTTACATAAACTTGCAGTGCCTGTTCATATATTTTATCATTGGTAAATAAAAATCCTTTGTGGTCTGATTGCTCAGATTCATTGCTGTTGTCCCAATCAACCGGATTTGAAACTTCTGAGCCTTTAAACCATTCCTCATATTTTTTAGGATAATAATTCTTTTTGAAGGTATTCCAACTGACAAATCCGCCAATTTCCGTTGGATTTGTCATCATTTGAATGGATTTAAACTCATTTTTTTTGATGGCAATTCCGGGCATATAAGCTGCAACCAATTGATTTTGCAATGATTTACCGTCAAAAAATTCTTTTAAAAGCTGAATTGCGTGCGTGGTTCCCTGACTGTGAGATGCTATGATGATTGGTCGGCCTTTATTGTACTTTTCCAAATAAACTTTAAAAGCTTCTTTAACGTCACTGTAAGCCAAATTTAATGCTTCTTTTCCGCCATTTTCATAATTGGTGTAAGATCTTAAATGCGCTTGTCGGTAATAAGGAACATACAATTTCCCGGCTTTTAAAAATGCAGATGCCTGAAAGTAAACCGCCTTGTCAATAACTTTCACATTTTGAATGGAATCATTTACCGGAACATTCCACCTTAAATCTTTTTTTTCAATATTTAAAGTTGGATAAATGTAAAAAATATCCGCCTCTAAACCAGTTGTGTTGGTTTGCCAATGTTTTAAATTTTCAGGATAAAAATCGGGTAAAATGGCCCAAGTTGCGCTATTTTCATAATTTGGAATCGCAGGTTGCTGTTGTGCAGAAAAAGTTGGAACAACCGCAGTTTTACAGCTGCCTAAAATGAAGGAAACTGCAACAATAAAAGCGAATTTAAAACTTTTTGAAAACTTTCTCATTCTGATTTTTAATATTTTTTATTCATTGCCTTTTTATCAAAACCGTTCAATATCAGCAAGAAATTCAGAGAATTTTACTTCCAATAATCTGCAACCCAAGGAGCGGCCCTTACATAACGATACCATTTTCCCCTGCCGCCAACAATGGCTTTATGCGGATTTATTTCACCGTGAAAAATAATTATTTTTGAACCTTTGGGTATTATAGGTTTTTTCCAAAATGCCAAAGGAAACCTTGAAAGACAGTCATACTTATAGCTTGGGCACCATTCTTTGGGCCAATATTGTAATTTTCCTTTATCATTAATGGCGTGGGTTAAATACTCTTGTTCATTTCTGTGTTGTTTTATCACTGCATCAAAATTGGCGATAAAATCATCAAAAACATAACCGTGTTTGCCAATATCAAATCTATACACTGAAGAATTTCCGGTTATTCTCCAAGATCTCCAGCTATGATCTTTAATAATTCTAAATTCACCTTCAATATCAAAAAAACAATCAATATTATCAACAATTACAATATCCAAATCCAAAAATAAAGCGCGTCCTTTTAATCCGTACAAATCTTCCTTTAGCGTGGTCAATTTCTTCCACATACGTTCCGGAAGGTTTGAATCTAGATTGATTTCAGGAATTGGAAAACACTGAACTTCTTCAGTAATTCCAGTTTCATCATCGGTAAAACAAACCATCTTAAAATCGTAGGTTAAATTTCTATTAACCATTGAATACAATCTATTTACGTAATCGGCTCCATATAAAGTTCCCCACTTCATACAGAAAATATAATTTGCGCTTTCTTCTTTATTATTCATTTTTTTCTAAAATATGTAAATATTCAACTGTTGCAGTTGCTGTGTGATTCCTGTTTTCAGTTTTATCGGCTTTAAAACGCTGATAATCGGTGGTTTTCAAGCTGTATTTTCCGTAGGTTGACATCACACTTTTCACGTCATCTTCTGTCATTAAACCTTCATTGTTATAACTTAAGAAAATATATTTGAAGTTAGCATTTTTTATCAATTCTTCGAAAGAAATTTTGACTTCGTTTTTTTTGCAATATGATGAACGATAATAACTTCGCAAACCCGTTTTTCCCTGAGGCTCAAAAGAATCATATTTTGCGATGGTGTTCAATAAATGATAATTTGATCCGTATTGCCGCTCGTTATAAGGCGGATCCAAATATAAAATGTCGCCTTTTATTTTTTTGATTAACGCATTGCTGTCGGCATTAAAAACCTGATGTATGTTGCTGTTCAACGTAAATAATGCAGGTTTTAAAATTATTTCCTTTTGGGCCGATTTTTTAATTTTTTTTAAATAAGCGCCATAAACCGATGCCGTGTTTGCCACTTTATCGGCACTTTCAATTAAGGAAGCCAATAAAAAATAGTAGTCATCGTCTTGGATTTCATCAGCTTTTTTCCAATTTTCAATTTGTTGCCGAATCGCATCAATTTTTTTTCCATTTTCAGCAGAAAAATACAATCTTCCTTCTTTCCCTTTTTCGCTGTACTGATGAAACACAAATCCTTCCGATCCTGTTAAATTATTTAAGAAACTGATGCGATCTTCAAACAATATTTCTTGATGGTTTCCTATGTAATTTCTGTTCAGCACATAGCTGTAAAATTCAACATCATTGGCAATAACCTGTTTCACGATTGGTTTAAAAGCCCTCCCAACGCTGCCGGTTCCCGCAAACAAATCGCAAAACACCAGGTTCGATAAATCCTTCCCAACCGTTTCTGTGATGGCGTCTTTTAAAAAGGAAGAAAGCTTGTGTTTAGAACCTATATAATTCACTGTTTGATATACGATTTTTGATGTACGATTTACGATTTTTTGATTTACGATTTCACAACTCAACAACTACACAATATAACAATTCTACAGTTTCATTTTATTGCCCAAATAATATCGGCATAAACTGTGGTGTTTTCAAAAGAAAAACTTTGAAGCTTTGCCTGGTCAAAATTAAGCAAATAAGCCGAGATTAGTTCTTTGAGCCAGCTAATTTCAGATTTTAATTTCCAATGTGCGTCTTCTTCCTGATAATTTACCAAAACAATAAAAAGTCGGTTTTTATGATGTTTTCGTTGTTGCTGACTCTGATTTTTATACAGCCACGCAATTAATTCACGTTTGTGCTGAATTGCATAAGGAACCGATTTACCAAAACCTTTTGGAAAAACGGTTGTTTTATGATCGAACGGAATGTTTTGGATATAAAAGTCGGTGAATTTGTTATATGAATTTAAATGCGGTTTTACGTTTTCGTGTTCTAAAAAAATGTTTTCAACGCCTTTTGCCGGCCAGAAATTGAACCATCTGTTTAAGGCGTAATTCTTTAAATCATCATATTGNNGAAATCTTATAAATAAAATTGGTCTGTTTGTCAAATTTATCATCTTGCTTTCTGCCCCAAAAATAATCGAGTTTTGTTCTTTTTTTAAGTGCTGCTTCCAGCAAAAGATAATTCATAGCGTAGATTATAAGAACAGGTTACAGCACTAAGCTCGCAAGGCAATTACAAAAATTTGCGCTCAATTAATTGAATTAACCGTTGTTCAAATTCTTCTTTGGCGCTCCAGTCGTAATCTGGTTTCACAATTTCCTCAATGAATTTTTTGGCTTCTTCTTCAGTTTTAAAAGAATTTAATTGAGAAACAACCCGATTAAAATCCTGCTGGCTTCCCTCGAATAGTTGGTTTACAAAAGCGATGCGGTCATTTAAGCCAACCTGAATGTTATTTTTAAACAAAGCATCGTTTAAAGAACGTTGTTTATTTTCTTGTTTTTCTGCTGTTTTTTCTATAATAATTGGATTTTCTTTGGTGGCCCTTTCAAACAAATTGGTGGCAATATCTGATGAAATGGCATCTTTAAATTCATCTTCCAAAGAGATTTGGAGCGAATAACTTTTTTTTGCGGTTTCTTTAACAATGGTGTCACCTTCATTAAACAATTCTTCCATTTTTTCTTCCAAAAAAGCTTCTTTTACCGCTTCACCTTCACTAAGGTCAAAAACCATTTTNNAATCTTCCACAAATCGAAGCACCGTCAGTTTTTCATAAATCTCCCGTGCTTTTTTATGCAATGCATTTACATCATCCTTGTTTTTCATTTGCAAAATGCTGTTTGCCAGACTTACCAATTCGGCTTCTAATTTTTTGTGCATAAGTTGACGTGTTTAATGAGTGTTGCTGTTTAATTTTTAATAAATTTGTATCAAATCAAAAAAAATGATTTTACAAAAACGAATGTAAAAAATATAACAGTATTTTCATTGCATTTATTTTAAAAAAAAATACAATAACCTTTCAAGCGTGAAATTACAAAATGTTTCTTGAAAATACAGTAAATCATAACGAACAATTTGGCTGGATTGAAGTAATTTGCGGCTCAATGTTTTCCGGAAAAACGGAAGAA
>DPCK01000116.1 GCA_003516285.1 Lutibacter sp.
TGTGAAATGGCAAATTTATATTCCTCCACTTCCAAGACAGCTTTCTCAGGATTATTGACTTTATAAAACACAACGCCATCAATACTGCAAGGCACATTGTCTGCAGTCATTACTTCTTGAGATACGATATTGATTGTAATCACCCTAATATCCACAATCTGAATGGTCTCAACAACAGGAATAATCCATCTAAAACCAGGTTCCAATGTTTTAACGAATTTTCCAAATCTAAATTTTAAGGCTCTTTTGTATTCAAAAATAATTCGTATTCCGCTAAGCAGAAACAATCCTAACAGTAATAAAATAAATAGTGATGGGTTCATAATTATTTGGGTTAAGTTAAATTGAGGATATTATTTATAATTATATAATAATTCAAAAACACCTATAGATAAATGAAAAATGATTTTAATCTAACAGGCGTCAAGTTTATACCAAATAGGAAATAGAAATTTTCCTGTTTTTGTTATAATAATCTTTTTAAAATTACAAAAACTTAAACTGACAACAAAATATTATTTTTGATTTTATTTGATTTAATATTTGATGGCTATTAACAAACAGCTCTTCAGTAATTAATTAAAGAAATAAAAGTTATCTAATCCGTTTATAAGTTATACTCTTTTTTTAGAATGTTTATAAGTTCATTGGCATCTTCAATTATTTAAAAAGACCTTTTTTCCTTCAATAAAATTAAAACTGAAAATAAATAAACTGTTCGCCGCTTCCTTGTGCTATTGCTATCAGCAAAAACATAAAAGCCCAAACAATTCCCAAAACCCAAGGAGATGTTTTTAAGGAAACTTCTTTTAAGGAAGTATTTCTCATAAACCAATGGCAGATAAACATTAAACCGACCAACACACAAACTTTTATAATATTGAAGCTTTGCAATATTTTTTCGCCGTCAGCATTTAAAAACAACATAGAAGTAATCATATTCCAAGCTGTTTTAAATTCTCGGGCCCTAAAAAATACCCAAGTGAAGTTCACGCAAGTAAAAGTCACAAAAGCCAAAAACATCCCATTCCACATAGTAATTTTAAACGGAATATATCGCTTTTGAAGTTTTTCCAATATCAAATAAACGCCGTGCAAACCACCCCAAACCATAAAAGTCCAAGCGGCACCGTGCCATAAACCGCCTAATAGCATCGTAATCATAAGAGCGGCATACATACGTGTAACGCCATATCTATTTCCGCCTAATGGAATGTACAAATAATCCCTTAACCAGCTTGATAATGAGATGTGCCATCGGTTCCATAAATCTGAAAAACCTAACGCAGCATAAGGATACCTAAAGTTATCGGGCAATACCATTCCTAACATTAAAGCGATTCCAATGGCGCAAGTTGAATACCCCGCAAAATCAAAAAATATTTGTCCGGAAAAAGCCAAAGTACCAGACCAGGCATCCCAAAAATTCAACACCTTATCCGATCCAAAAACAGTGTCGGCAGTATCAGCCAATAAAGTATCTGCCATCACCACTTTTTGAAATAAACCGATGGTCAACAAAAATAATCCCCAAATAAACTGATTTATAGTCGCCTTTTTTTCTTCATAAAACTGCGAAATTAAATCGCCGGCTCTTACTATCGGCCCTGCAACCAACTGCGGGAAGAAGGTCACATAAAGCGCAAAATCTAAGAAGGTTTTAGCCGGTTGCGTCTTTCTATTATACATATCTATGGTATAAGACATTGTTTGAAAAGTGTAAAATGAAATTCCCATAGGCAAAATAATATCCATTTTTTGAGGATGGTAATAGATATCTATAGAATTTACCAATGCCGTAAAATTTTCCAATAAAAAATTTCCGTATTTGAAAAAAGCCAAAAAACCCAGATTTACGGACATACTCAATAGCAGCCATAGATTTCTATTTTTTTGATTTTCTTCCTTGGCCAGTTTGTTTCCTGCAATCCAGTCGACCATCGTGGAAATCCAAAGCAAAATAACCAATGGCGGATTCCAAAGTCCGTAAAATACGTAACTGGCAAACAAGAGCATTCTTTTTTTGTTGGTCCAGCTGAATAGTTTTGCATAATATAAAATCAAAACAATGAGTAAAAATACCACGAAGCTTAATGAATTGAATAACATAATTAGTTGGTTTTAGTTAGTTTTTTTGTTAGGTGTCCATCTTTAATGAGTTGATTTATCATATCTTTTGTATAGGATTTGGCATCTTCAGAATTCATATGTGACCAATCAGGCAAGGTATATTTTGACATAAATTCATAATCTTCAAAATGGTAAGCTAGACAGTTTGCGGTTGCAACAAATCTATCCCACACTTCTTTTCTCGGAAGCATTCTATTGGAATGTTTATTCCATTCATCTTCAGCATAATGTTCAATAAAAATGATATTACCGCCACGTGCTTTAAAATCATTTATTACGACGAGATAATTGTTTATTATTGCCGGTATTTCATTTTTTACAACATCAAAATCAGGTAAATACGGTAAAAATTGATTCCACACCTCTTGAATTTGTTTTGCAAAATCAGGATTGGCAGTCATAATGGGAAACATGATTAAATTTCTGTCTTCATCGTGAGAGCTAAAGTTGGGCAGTTTAAATCGGTAATCTGGTCGTCCATCAATATCAAAATATATTGTATTTATTAATGATTTTAAGTCTAAATCATTGTAAAACTTTAACTCTGAAGAGGTGAGCATCACTAAATTTCTTTGCAATGGTTTTGAGATAAAATAGCCTAACTTTTGGGCATAGGTTTGATTATGGTAATGATCTGCCCATTTTTTGGCATCACTCCACCTTGGATTATCTTTTGAAGAAAACCACATTAATGACGTAATGCCTACTATTATAGTTCCATTAAATGAAGTGTTATAAACAATATCATCCAAAAAAGGTCCTGGAGGTTTGCCGTCGGTCGATAAATTAATGGGTTTTATGCCTTGTACAGCTTCCCATATATGCGTATTAAAATTAAAACCGGTTCTGGAAGACCCAATGATAATGACATCCTCTTTGGTAGCGGTTTCAACTTTTGCACGTTCTTTGGCCCATAAATATCGATCATCTTCCAAAGAAGCTTTATAATACTCAGGTTTAGACCGCCAATAGCCTTCCCAAGCCACTAAGCTTAATATGCTTAATACGATCGCAATGAGCAATGATTTTTGTAAATTCAAGTTCAATTGGATTTATAATTGGTTAATGCATCATCCTTGATCATTATTTTCACCAATTCCGTGGTGAAAAATTGCGCATCGGAAGCAGATAAATGCGACCATTCCGGACATTCTAAATGTTTAAATTGCTCATAATCCTCAAAATGGTAACTTTTTACTTTTGCCTGTTGTACCAAATCATCATAAAATTCTGCTCTTGGTAATTTCATATTTTCCCCTATTCTTAAACCTCCGCTTGAAGGGCATCTTACCAAAATAACTTTTCCGCCCCGGGCTTTAAATTTCTCCAGGTCTTTCAAAAAGAAAGCCATCGTCGATTTTTTATCGGGTGGCGGCGCGCCTTTCCCAAAAAACATCCAAACTTTTTTGATGGAATTTGCAAAAGCAGTATCGGTTACCGTTATTGCTTTCATTTTCAAATTTCTGTCTTTTGCTATTTCACCAAATTCGTGAAAAGGCGGCATTGGATCAGGAACCCTTTCCCCTACTTTAATTTTGCCGATTAATTCCTTTAATTTCAAGCCATCAATGCCTTCATTTTCGCTTAAAAAGGCAAAATTTTCCTGAAGCGGCATTGATAAAGCGTGATTTGACCGCTGTGCATAGGTTCTTTTATGATAATAATCTACCCGTGATTGAGGCCATTCCCAAGGTTGCGCTTTTGGAAATGTGGTAGAAAAAAATAAACCTGGTGTTACGCCCACTAAAACAGTTCCCTTAAAATCTGTTTTTTCAACAATATCGTGAAAAATCGGCAAGGGAGAAGACCCTACGCAAGCCAATTGGATTGGGCGTTTTCCAGTTTCATTTTCCCATTCATTTAGCTGAATATCAAAGAGTACGCGTGATGATCCAATAAGCACTACATCCTGATCAGTTGCTTTTTCTAACCGTGATCGCTGTACTGACCATAAACTTTCATTGTCATCCAATGTTGGATAAAAGCCTTGTGTGCGCCAATAAAGTTCCCAAGCCCCAAGGCAAATTACGCTTAATGCAAAAGCAATAATTAAGGATTGTTTTAAATACATAATGATTGATTTTTAGTTAGTTAGTTAGTTAGTTAGTTAGTTAGTTAGTTAGTTAGTTAGTTAGTTTTAAATCCGTTAAAATTCCCCATCATTAACATCCTTAATGAATTTTATCAATCCACTGAAATAGGTTTGCGGATCGTCAAATTGTGAACAATGGCTTCCGTTGGTGGTTACACTTCGTCCTTTTTGCACCGAAGTAGCCATCCATTGCATATATTTTGGATCCATAGTGTCGTATTTAGCACCAAGCATTAAGGTTGGGACTTTAATTTCTTTGAGTCTGTTGGATACATCCCAATTTTTTAGGGAGGCATTACCTGTCATACCAAATTCACTGTGGCCTTGCATATAAACATAAATATTTGGGTTAAGATGTTCAAAAAGTAAGTTGATGGATTTTGGCCATTTTTCCAGAGGAATTCTTAAAATATGTTCTGTATAGTAATAATTCATTAAAAGTTTTCCATATCTCGGATTGTTAAAATCGTTTTTGGCTTCCATAGTCATTATTTCTTTAAAAACTTCAGGATCCATTTGTGGACCTAAAACCTCATTGGCATATTTGGTATAAGCAGGAGCGCTCGCCATCATATTGGATATGATAAGTCCTTTTAAATTATCCTGATATTTCAAAGCATATTCCATCGCCAAAATTCCTCCCCAAGATTGTCCCAGCAAATAAAAATTGTCTTTATTCAAATTCAGCGCTTTGCGTACTTGCTCTACTTCTTCCACATAATGTTCGATGGTCCATAAAGTTGAATCATTGGGCTTATCACTATAATATGAGTCTAACTGATCGTAGTAGATATATTCAATTTCTTCATTGGGAAGATAACCATCAAAATTTCCAAATTGTTCGTGCGTGCCTCCAGGCCCGCCGTGCAGCAGCAAAACACGCATTTTCGGATTGTTGCCCACACGTTTTGTGTAAACGTTAAAAGTGCCTTTTGGCGTGGTGATGGGAATCATTTTAATGCCGCCTGTTAATTGATCATCGCTGTTGGAGTAATCGAAATAGGTTGATTTGCAATCGGTTTCAGTTTTTGCGGCTTGTTTTTCTACACAAGAAATTAAAAGTGCCGCTGAAACAAAAAGATAAAAAATAGTGGTTTTCATTATGGTTGATTTTAGATTGATTTATTTGTCAATTTTCACTTTCAACATTGCCAAATTTTCGTGGGCAATGATAAATCCATCGATGTGATTTTTATGTTTAATAAAATTTATAAACTGAATAAATACGAGCATTGTTAAAGGCAGAATTGCGATCCATAAGAACATTAAATCCCAAGTCAGATTTTCTTTTAAGGGCCCCAAAAGTCCGGCACCCCAAGCTCTTCCCAAATTGGAGAGCGCCATAAATAAGGTGAATTGTGTTGCAGCAACCGTACTCCAGCACAGTTGCATACAAATCGCAAATACGGCAATACAAAGAAATGTATAACCCGCATAATACGACAAAATGAAAATATAAACCATCAAATCTTTATGCCACAAAGTGGGTAAAAACGCAAAACTTGTTAATGTGAGTATCAGAAAAATAAGATAGATGGACAACATTCTTCTTTTTCCAAAAAAATCGACCAATGCACCACCTACAAATAGGCCGAGAAAACCGCCAAATATGGTGCTTGCGGAATAAACTTCGGAATAAGAAGTATTTGTCCAGCCCAATTCCTGAATGGTAAAAACCGGCAACAAAGTGTCCATCAAACCAAACATAATTCCGATAATAAAAGTTGTAATCCCCATAATAATACTTGAAGGAAGCACAACCACTTTTAAAGTGCTTCTTAAAATTTGGCTCCAGCTTTCCAATTGCACGGTTTTGGAAGCAATTGACGCCTCACCTTTTGTCCAAGGCATGAGTTTTTCTCCTGGCCGCTCTCTAAAACATATTGGAACCAACATAATTAGGATAACTGCTAAAGACAAAGAAGCTACCGCAGTTGAAAATCCGATGAGATTAATTAAAGTGGTGCCAACAATTAAAGACAAGGCGGTGCCGATTGTTTTTGAACCCCACATTATGCCGTTTGCCCGTGCTTGTTCATTTGGCGGGACAACATCTATGGCCATTCCATCGGTTGCAACATCTTGGAATGCACCAAAAAAACTGATGAAAAATCCGACAATCATTAATCTTGATAGATTATTCAGCGGATCATTCACAAAGGCCATGCTTAAAAAACTTATAATTAAACCCAACTGCCCAAAAATTACCCAAGGTCTTTTCCTTCCCATCGATAAAATGGTGTAACGATCCATCAATGGCGCCACAATTATTTTAAAACTCCACGGAATTCCTATAACAGCCACAAAACTGCCGATTTCCATAGGGGTTTTTCCATTCATCGCCAACCAGGCCGGAATGGCAAAAAAAGTAATTCCATCCGGAATGCCTTGAGCTATATAAAGAGCCGAAAAATTCAAATACCTTAGTACGGTGTTCTCTGTTAAAAACAGGTTACTTTTTTCCATAAATGCTTTTGCGCGTATCATTGGCTTTTGGTTTTATTTCGATTTATTTTTTGCTTCATTGGCTTTTAAAACCCGTAAAAAATTACCTCCCAATATTTTAGTAATCTCCTTTTTGCTGTAACCCTTTTCAACCAAAGCTTTTGTAATAAGTGGATAATTAGTAACATCATCCAGTTCTTGCGGCGGTGATTGAATACCATCAAAGTCGGATCCTATACCAACATAATCTGCTCCAACCAATTTTATAATGTACTCAATATGGTCTATTAATACTGATAAAGGAACTCTAAACGGCTCGACTTCATTTTTATATTTATTAAATAAAAATTCTTCTGATTGGAATTCATTCATACCACCTGCAGTTAATGATTTCTCTTCATTGGCATGTTTCGCAAAAAAGTCTTCCGCTTTTTTGATATAATTGTTATCCAAAAAAGCGGAATAAAAATTCACCTGAATAACGCCGCCATTTTTAGCGATGGCTTTTATTTGTTCATCGTTTAAATTGCGTTGGTGCTGGCACAAAGCATAAACGGCGCTGTGCGAGGCAATGATTGGTTTTGTGGTGGTTTTGATAACATCCCAAAAAGTTTGAACACCCACGTGAGAAATATCCACCATCATTCCCAATGCATTCATTTTTTTAACCACTTGTTTTCCAAAATCCGATAAACCGCTTTTTGTTAAGTCATTGTTGTAGGTTTCGTCATAAGCACTTGAAGCCCAATTTGTTGAATTATTCCAGGTAAGTGTCATATATCTTGCTCCGCGATTATATAAAACCTCCAGTTTGTTTAAATCATTTTCAATCATATGTCCGCCTTCCACCACAAACATAGCTGCTATTTTGTGTTGTTTTACTGCGGTTGATAATTCTTTGGTATTGGCAACTTTAACAATTTTATCCGGATTTCGTTTAAGTACGGCATCCAAAGAATCCATTTGTTGATTGGCATAAGCGTAAGGATTTACTTGAGTACCATCGCAAAACACCGAAAAGAGTTGCACATCAAGGCCTCCTTTTTTTAACCTTGCTAAATCGCTGTGCGTTTTTCCGGTTAAATCAGTATCAAATGCAACACCATCATTTACTATTTTCATCAAAATATCGTTGTGCGTATCAATCAAAATAGCTTTATCATGTATTTTCTGATAAGACTGAGCAAAGAGTTGCTGTGCAAATAAAATGCAGATAATTATGATTTTTGTTTTCAAATTGATTTTATGTTTGTAACCGGGTTTTATTACTTTGATCCAACGCTGTTCACTTCAATCCAATAGCCGTCAGGATCCTGAAAATATATTTGTTTAATTCCGTCTGCTCGAATGCTTATTTTATTTGGGGTTCCAGGCCAGTCAGAATAATTGATATTCTTTGCTTCCAATGTTTTGATAAAGGCATCGTATTTAGAAGTTGTCAATGCAAAATGCACTGCTTTATTGGTGGAAACAGGTTCTTTCAAAATGGAAACAAGGTGTAATTCTTTTCCTTCTCCAAAGGAAAACCAACGAATGCCTTCCATTTTTGTGTGATTGGTGATTTCCTTCAACTGTAACACATCTTTGTAGAAAATAGCAGATTTATCGATGTCTTTTACCGATAATGCGATGTGATTAAAAGTTAATTGGCTCGTTTCCTGTGCTTGCAGCATTCCGAAACAGCTAACTGCTATAAGTAGTATGATTGATTTTATCATAAGAATAGTTTTACTTTGAAATTATTTATAAACAGTACTTTTTGGTGAAACAGTTCAAAATCTTTAAATATTTAACAACGCTTGGTATAAGATTAGTTGTGTGTTTTAACCATCTGATTTAGCAAATCAAACCGAATAGAAAATCCGCAAGTATTTTCATAATTAGGCCTGCTCAAGCAGTTAATTTTTACGGTGTTGGCAGCATATATTCTATTCAGAAACTACAAATAATTTCAACATGTTCTTGCTTGCGGGATTTGGCACTTCAGAAATCAGAACATAACGACCAGGGTCTAAATTTACCGCGAAATAACCTTTATCTTCTTGGGACATATTATTAAGACCACCTAAAAAGACTACACCTTTAGGTGCAGGTTCAATAAGCCCTTTAGGATTGGACCAATCCATCCAATTATTCAATTCGTCCAAATTGGCAGTATCATCTAATTTGGCAAGGTTTATATCATGTCCAAGAAAGTTTTCGTGAATAATTTGATCCTTATAAAATACTGAAAAGGTATGGTTTCCTGCGCTAATGGAATCATTAAAAACAATACCTTCGGTACTCGAAATATCAATCTCAATATCAGCTTTAGGTTCAGTATTACCTGAATCGGTTTCCGAAACAACAACAGCTTTTTCCATACCCATTGAAGAATGAAAGACCCCATTACTCATTTTTACATAACATTCAAAAATATAATATCCAGGATTTAGTTTGACAGTTGTTTGAGCAACATGATTTGAAGAAACTAAACCAGAGCCACCCAAATATTTGGCTTCACCAAACCATTTAGGTAATTTACCAAATTCTGCATAACCTTCTTCAACTTTTCCTTCATTTATGAGTTTCATACCATTATCAAATGGAGGTCCAACTTCATCAATGACATTTTGTAATATAATTCCGTCCGGGTATTTGTCAATAAGAAAAAAATGGGTTTGCGGAGACGCATTTTTGTATCTAAAAGTAACCCATCCTGAAGGAATGGTATCGGGCATTTGAAAATCCATATTTTTTGTTATAATTTCTATAACATTCTCTTTTTCTACTTCAACAGTACTGTTTTTTTCTTGTTTTTTATCAGTTTTACAAGATTGCATTAATAAGAAAAAGGATGAAATTCCGATTAATAATACAAAAGAGATAACGTCTCTAATGTAATTTTTAAAAGTTCTCATAAAATTAAATATTAAGTTAGTGTTTAATTTATTGCCTACTCATTCTATTGGTAGAAATTAAAAAAATAAATTGTTTTATCCAGAGGTAGTATTTTGAAATGCTCCCTCTGGATAAAATCTTTTTAACTATTTTGCTGCAGCATCAGTATTGTAAATGTCTCTGATGCATATATATTTTCCATCGCGTTTTTCCCAGATAGCGATATATTTCCCTGTTCTGATCACTTTCCCTGATGCATCTTTTGATATGGCCGTGCCAATCTCAGTCACCGTGTTTTCATCTCCAAATACCTCAAGAGTCTCATAAGCTACTGTTTCCCCTTGGGTTCTTTTGGCAAGACTTTCTTCCATTTCCTTTTGAATAGCTGCTTTCCCCACTTTCATTGGCGCATTATTGGACATACTCATCGCATCATCCGAATAAAATGCGGCAATGGCGTTTGCATCCCGGGCATTGTCAGCTGCTGCCCAGTCATTTTCCAAGGCTTGTATCTCGGCCTTTATACTGGCCATATCGGCCTTAACTACTACTGGTTCTGCCGTTAAGGCTGGTTCAATTTCAGTTTTTTTATCTGGTTGTGAGTTACACCCAATAGCGAAAATGGAAATTACAAGACCCAGCATTGCAAGTTTAAAATTGTTCTGATTGTTCATTTTATTTAATATTTAGTTTTGCCTACTCTATTCGGTTTTTGGCTTATCCCGTTTTATATTTTGTTCGTTTAATTCCACATTTTCAAATTTTTTTTTGTTAATGCTGATGATTTTAAATTACATTTGCTATATTTCCACTAGTTATTTAGCAAAAGCATCCGCAAGTTTTTTGGTATCAACGTATTGTTGAAAAGCGATCACTTTCCCATCTTTCAATGTCCAAAGATGTGCAGCCTGGGCATCTAAGACAACGCCATTTTTCTTTAATTTTCCTTTGTATCTTAAAGTTGCAAGAACCTGATCGTTAGACATATCGTGCAGTTTTATGTCAGTCAGGTTAAAATATTCATAATCAGCGCCAATGCGTGCAAAAATGCCATTTAATACCTCATCTGGACCTATGTAAGGATTGCCATCGGCATAGGCATTGCTTTCGGCCTCATTCCAAATGATGTTGGCATCCATTACAGCAAGAACCGCCGGAATATCGCCCACTATAAATGCTTTGTAGGCGCCATCAATTACACTTAAATTTGAAGGAGTATTAATATTTACAGATTTGTCAGTTGATGAAATATCAAAAAGATAGTCTGTATCACCACCCTTAAATATTTGATGTTTGGATACTTTATAGCCTTGTCCATAAACATAATTGGAGGTGTTTACTATTGTATAATCAAATGAAGTATTATTTGATGTATTAGCATCCTGGCTTTTTACATTCCCTATAAAAAGAAATAAAAAAATAATTACGAAATAAATTTTAGTAGTTTTCATTGTGTTAAATTTTAGTGATTTCTAATTTTTTTGATTATTTAAAAATGATTTTATCAATTAAAAGAAATTCCTATAAAAGAATTGGGGACTTGTAAATAGCATTCAATTTTTAGGAATTTCCAGATCAACTATTTTACTTTGATGTTTTTTAACGCACTTTTTTCACAAGCGTGGCCATATATTTATATTTCATATCACGTGTAGTCAATCCTTCCTGGATTTTTTTGATTTGGGCTTCAGTCAATTCCGGGCCATTTACNNTGGAAAATTTCTGTTTCAAATTTTTCGTATTTATCATAATTTCCATCAGTTACCTTCATTAAATTTATGCCTGCTATGGTGCCTAATGGCATTTGAAAATTATCTTTTGTGGCAGCTATTTGTTCCAGATAAATGCGGTGCGCCAAGTCCCTCGATTTTGAAGTGCTTATTAATTTTTTATCAAGTTCCGCCTGCGTCATTTTTGGATAGGCGGCTTTTAAGGCTGACTCAAAATTCCCGGCACCACTCATCATTTTTACGGGATTATTATACAACTTAACCGTTAAATATTGAAATCCTTGCGCTTCGCCACCGGGCTGTAAACTCCATAAATCCCAGCCGATGATATCCCCATTTTTGGTACGTTGTTCCTGTATTTTTTCCCAAAAAGTCTCCGTTTCCATATAAGCTTGCTCCTGCTCATTGTCCACTTTCATAAATTCAAATATTAAGTAAAGTTTGTCTTGTGCAACAACACTATTGCCTAACAGTATTATTGCGATTAGCATCAGTAATTTTTTCATAATTTTTAATATTTAGTTAGTCTATTTGCTTTTTTATGATTTAAAAATTATTTTGTTTCTGTTTCAGAAGCCATTTTTACGGCTTCTATTTCCTGAATTGCCAAAACAATGGGCGCATTGTCCCAATAACCATATTCCCTTACAATTTTTCCATCTATAAATTGGGCCGTTAAATGAACAGGTATTTCAAGCACTTTATTATTGGCAGACAAGGTGCCTTTCCAAACGCCCCAAAAGTTGACCCAGGTTTTTCCTTCATCTGTAATGGCCATTTCATATTCCTGGCCTTTTTCCAAAAACCCTCTTGATGAAAACACAGTTTCATTATTTTGATGATATTCCGGTATTTTCTTGGCGCTCATTGGTGTGCTGGTATTAAAAAACACATTTGCGGTGTCCGCATAACGCGTCAACAAAGATTCCCACTTTTGGTCGCTGTAATCTTTTATTCCTGCTTTGTAGCTTTCAATCTCTTTGGATTGTTGTGTGTAACGTTCAGGTTTTGTGTCACAGGCTGTAAAAAGAACTATTGCAAGTCCGAATAAAAATAGATTTTTCATAAGTTTTGTTTTTTAGTTAGTAGTTTGGTTTTTAATGTTTTTATTATTCTGCTTTATGCACTTCCAATTCAATTTCGATCATAAATTCAGGCAATGCCAATTCTTTTACGCCAAGCCAAGAACCTGTAGGGAATTGATTGGTATAGATCTCATTTCGATATGCGGCAACTTCCAGAAATTTAGGCATATTGGTGGTAAATATATTTTCGACCACCACATCGTCAAACGTGCAACCGTAATGTTTAAGCACTTTATCCAAATCAGCATAACAGTTTTTCATCTGTTGTTCAAAATCGCCTATGGCGGTTGGATTTCCTTGATTATCCATACTCACCGCGCCAGAAATAATGATGTTATTTCCAATTTTTACCGCATGGGAATATCCATACATTTTTTCCACTTCGGGACGAAGCAGAAAATATTCAGGGGTTTCTTTTTGAACTATAGGCTCGATTGGCGTTGTTGTTTCTTTTACTTTTTGGTTACAACCAATTGCCATAATAGTGAAGAATATTGCTGCTGCTCCAATTGATAAAAATTTTATGATTTTCATTCTTTTAATTTATTTGATGGTTAAAATATTTTCATCATTATTGTTTCATCTCTACCCTAATCAGGTGAATAGTGATGGTTGTGCTTAAATTTTCTACGGAATGAGGTGCTTCCGGGCCTTTCCACATAGTCATTGGAAAAGTAAGAGGTGTTTTTAATTGCCTGGTATCCAATATGATTTTTCCTTTTTCATCATAATCTATAAAATCGCCAGCTTCTTGAATATATAGCACACTAGGCCAACGATGGTGGTGAATTTCTTCTGTTTCACCGGGTGCAAGCGTAACTTCCAAAACCCTAACTTGATCGTTTTCCAATAAGATTTTATGGTTCTTTGGCGCTGCAAAAACAGCATCTAAACTTGCCGGCCAATAGTCTGGCTCGTCCCAATAATGCGGATCCACAGAATTATAGGCGAAAGACTTGTCTAAATTTTTTTCTTTTTCCTGGCTGAAGGTTGCAGTGATTGCAATGGAAAAAATTAAGAGTGATACGTATGTTTTTAAATTTTTCATATATATTTTTTTTAGCCTGTCCATTCCTAAAAGTAGTATGGACAGGCAGTTGTTTTAATTGTTCATTGGTTCGATTGAAGCTTCTGTTGAAGCAGATTCCTTCAGTTTCTGCAAATCCAGCGCTAAAGCTGAAATATCCCAATAGCCTATTTCTTTTACAATTTTTCCGTCAATAAATCGGCACGTAATATGAACTGGAATTTCATACAATTGGTTATTTGCTGTAAGTCTTCCCTGCCACAATCCCCAAAAATTTACCCAGGTTTCTCCTTTATCCGTTACCACCATTTCATATTCAGATTCTTCAGGGACATATTTCCAAGACGAAAAAATAGTGGCGTCTTGTTTGTTTTGAGCTATCATCTGTGCTAAGGACTGGGCATTTTTCTCGGTTACATTATTTAAAATTTTAGCGGTATCGGAATAATGGGTTGCCAAAGATTCCCAATTGCCAATTTCATAATCCTTAATAACCTTTTTGTANNGCAATAAGCAATATTTTTTTCATTCGTTTTGATTTTTTTAAATCCGGGCGTGACCATATCAAATCACACCCGAATTTGGCTTAGTTAGTAGCTAAGTTGATTATTTTTTTGTTGCTGAATAAGATAAATCCGGACGCATTCCACCTGATTTGCTTTCATATTTATCAACATATTTAAACATATCTTCAAATAGTTTCTTTCCTTCTTCACCTAACAAAGCTTCATTTTCATCACTTTGACGGGCATAGTCTTGGGCATCTTTGGCCGATACGACTGCTAAGAAATAATCGCCCATAGTACCAAACCCGGCACGATAAATTCTAAAATGTTCTTTAGCGCCTTTTTTCTCATAAAGTGCTTTAAGTTCTTTTATTTTTTCTCTTAAATTTTGAACATTTTCAGGTGTAACATATAAAAAATGCCATTTACGATAGTTTTTTCCCTCGGTATTAATGGTAAGCCCATTTGGCATATAGGAAAGTTCATTGCTTAACACCACAATATAATTACCGTGCTTGTCATAACATTTATTAAAGCGATCAAAAATGGCCCTAAAATTTTCATTTCCCATTTTTTCTGCCAATGGCGCTAAAGTGTTTTTATCCAAATCGGCCATATTTTTTATGGGCGTTATACTTAAATAAGTGCCATCATCTATTTGGGCAGTTGTCCAATCAGCATCTTTTAAATCGTGTTTTTTGCAGGCAGCAATAAAATCTTTTGAAACTTTTTCATATTCACCTGTCATAGACGGTTTTACCTGATCGGCGTGAATCCAAAAAGCTTGATTGGCCTGAGCGTTTGAAATTATTGGCAACAGCAATAGTGTTATTGCCAGTATCATTGTAGTTTTTAGTGTTTTCATTGGTGAAATTATTTTAAGTTAATTACTTAATTCTTCATTCAACGAGTATAAATAGCTCCAGGAATTTTCGAGAGAAGCCCTAATTTTGGCTCTTATTTCATCTGTTTTTTTCTTTCCGTGTTTGTTTTCATATACTTTCCAAATACCATCTCTGGTTATATCCAAATCTGCATAGCCTTTATAAGGAGTTGAAATCATATAATCTGGGGAATCTGGACCGCCGCCCATAAAACTGTACCAAGATCCTCTTGGTGTTCCTTCTAAAGATCTCAATAATGCAGCAGTTTCCTTAATAACCTCATTAAAAGCAACGCCATTTTCCACTCTGAAGAAACTTACCCACACCAATTTTGTGCCTTCTAAAGGAGAAGTTCTGCTCACTTCAGGCATCGTACGTGCAATATTGTAATTTACTTTTTCCACGTGGGGCATAATAAGTTCAAGCACTTTCATACGGCATTCTTTTCCAGCCGAATCTTCTTTGTCCATTTCAGCCCAATTGTCCATCATCCCTGTCATTACATACATAATTCCTTCTCCTTGAACACGTTTCCAAATATTCCATTTGTCTGTTCCTTTGTTTTCCAAATAACATTCTTTCCACATTTTTACACCTGCAATAAATTGGGAATTGTGACCTGGTTTTACGGTAATTTCGCTCATACTTAATAGTTTACTTCCATCATTTTGGGAAAATGCAAACATTGGAATAAGAAGAGCNNGGACTGCAGCCAAATTGATTTTTAAAAGCTCTTGAAAAATAAGCTTGGTCATTAAAACCAGTCTGAAAACAAATATCAGTTAAGGTTCCTGCATTTTTTTTGATTAAATCTGCTGCGCGTTGCAATCGAATGTTGCGGATTAATTGGCCAGGAGCCTGATCAATGAGTGCTTGAAGTTTTCTGTGTAATTGTGACGAACTTAAACACATTTTATCTGCGAGTTGCTCCACACCAAAACTGATGTTTTCTATATGGTCTTTTATATGTTGAATGGCTTTTTCCAAAAACTGTTGGTCAACAGATGCCAACGGAATTTCATCAGAAGAAACCACGAATTTATTCTGATATTTTTTAAGAAGCTGCTCTCTTTGCTGAATGAGATTATTGATAATTATTTGAAGTTCTTTTACGCTAAATGGCTTTGTTAAATACGCTTCAATACCGGTTTCCAGTCCAGCAAGCCTATCTTCTTGAGTGGCTTTTCCCGTTAAAATCACAATAGGAATGTGACTGGTTTTTTCCTCATTTCTTAATAGGTGCACCATAGAAATTCCATCTATTTCTGGCATCATTACATCGGTGATAATGACATCAGGAATGGCTTTTTTTGCCTGCTCAAAGCCTTCTTCACCGTTAGAAGCTTCAATCACTTTGTAGGTTGGTTGCAATATATTTTTGATAAAAGTTCGAATAGCCAGATTATCTTCCACCAACACAATAATTTTTTTATCGAAGTTTATTTCAGGTATTTGAAGCTTTTTATTTTGATGGGATTTTAAACCAGAAGGTGCTTGGGTTTTTATTTCGATCTCCGATTCATTCATTATTTCAGAAACTGCGCCAATTGGAATTTCTATGGAAAAAGTTGTTCCTTTTTGACCGGTTAATTCTTCATTTCTGAAAACGTTGACGGTTCCATCGTGCAATTCAACCAATTCCTTTACCAAAGCCAATCCAATGCCGGTTCCTTCATACAATCTGGTGTCTGAATTGTCGGCCTGATAAAATCTGTCAAAAATGTTAGAAATGGCATCTTTTTCAATCCCAATACCGTTATCACTAATACAAATGGAAAGAAATTCTTTATTTTTTCTTTGGACTGTTAAGGTGATTTCGCCGTTTTCGGGGGTGAATTTTAAGGCATTTGACACAATATTCATAATGATTTTTTCCATCTTCTCTTCATCAAAAACCACTTGAATATCAGCTTCATCTGAAACAAAATTTAAAGAAATATGTCTTTTTTCTGAAAAAGACTCTACGGAAAAAAATAAATTTTTGAGAAATAACACCATATTTTGCTGAGAAAATTTTAGCGTCATCTTTCCTGCTTCCAATTTGGAAATATCCAACAATTCATTGATCAGTTTTAAAAGTGTTTTTGCATTTTGATCAATGCCCTCTGCCTGCTTTTTTATATAATTTGTTGGCAACGTTTCCATTAAATTTTCGGCATAACCGCTAATTAATGTTAATGGTGTTCTGAATTCGTGGGAAATATTGGCGAAAAAGCGTGATTTTAATTGGTCTAAAACCTTCAAAGTATGATACTCTTTTTGTTCAAGCTCCAAATCATTTTTCATTTTAATTCGTTTCATCTCATACCTTCTAATAAAATAGAGCAGCAATATAAAAAGCAATAAATAAAGGGTGATTGCCATCCAAGTTCCCGACCAATGGGGCAAAACCCTGAACGGAATTGAAATTCCCTCTTCATTCCATACCCCGTCATTGTTGCTGCCTTTTACTTTTAAGATATAATTTCCGTCAGGCAAATGGGTAAATGTCGCAGTTCTTGTGTGTTCTAGATATATCCAATTTTCATTAAAATTTTCAAGCTTGTACGCATATTTATTCTTACCGGGAGATGAAAAATCAAGCGCCGCAAATTCAAAAATAATGATTTCATCTTTTTTGGTCAATGTGATATTTTCATTGGGATTTATCTGCAAATCTTTAATTTCCAAACCTTCCTTCTTTTTTTTATTTTGTCTGTAAACTTTTATGCCTGTAATACTCAATGGTGGCAGAAATGGATTGTCATTAATTTGGTCGGGAAAAAAGTAATTCAGCCCGTTAATGCCGCCAAAAAACAATTCCCCTTTTGAACTTTTAAAACTGGCACCCGTATTAAACTCATTGCTTTGCAAGCCGTCTTCCACGTCAAAATTTCTGAATTTTTTTGTTTTCATATTGTATTTTGAAATTCCATTATTGGTGCTTAACCAAAGATTATCCTGAGAATCTGAAGAAATTCCATAAATCACATTGTTGGGAAGTCCATCTTTTTGAGTGTAGTGTGTAAATGATTGTTTACTGATATCAAATAAATTTAACCCGCCAGAAGTGCCAATCCACAAAAAAACATCAGGTTTAAGAGGATCTTGAAATATGGCATTTACCTGATTGTTGCTTAGGCTGTTTGGTATTTCAGGATTGTTTTGGTATCCGTAAAAAAGTTCCTTGTTTTTGTCAAAAACCAACAAACCGTCTTTGGTTCCCAACCACAGTTGGTTTTTGTTGTCTTCATAAATAACACAGCGATTTGTAAAATTATTCCTCGGATTATCAGCCAACCTATAATGTTTAAATATGCCTTTTTCCCTATCTGTCATTTTACTCAGATAGTTTTCAGCGACGATCCATATCATTTCGTTTTTATCCTCAAAAACTGCTGAAACTCCTTTACGCTGAATTTCATCTGGTTTTTTTTGATCATTTTTAAATTGTTTTGCTGTTTCTGTTTTCGGATTGTAAACAAACAATCCTTCTGTTGAGGCAAACCATAATTTACCATCTTTCGATTTAATCATTGACCAAACACTCGTATTGCCAAAGGCGTTTAAATTTTTTGAGCTTGTTTCAAAACTTTTAAGTTCATCTGTTTTTCGGTTCCAACGATAAAGTACTTCAGCACTAATCCAAACAAATTGTTCATTTTCTTCTAACACAGATCGAATACTGAATCCGGTTACTCTTGAATTTTGAATTGTTTTCCGTTTCAATAAACCAAATCTATTGGATTTTGGATCGTAAAAATCGATTCCCATACCGCTTGTGCCAATCCATAAAATATTTGTCCGGTCTAAAAACAAGCTTGAAATGCTGTTATAACTAATTGATTCCGGATTTACAGGGTCGTTTTTAACCGAGTCATATTTCAACGTTTTTGTGTTAAATCTCATCAACTCTCCAGGTGTCGCCAACCATAAAACACCTTGCTTGTCCTGCATAATTTCATTAATTTCTCCCCATCCATATCTAAAAATACTCAAGTGATGCGGAAATACTTTGAAAGAATTGTCAATGACATTAAATTTAACCAAACCAGTTCGCGTGCCAAGCCACAAATTATTATTATCGGCAATTCTGATGGCAGAAACAGAAAAATCAGTGTTACCTCCCAAAGCATTTGGGTGTTTTATGTCGAAATAGAAAGATGAAATTAATTCTGTCTTGGGATCCATTCGGTTTAAACCTTTCTCGGTTCCAATCCAAATAATTCCTTCATCATCTACCAATATTTTTTTTATAATATTGCTGCAGAGCGGAAATTTTCCTGAATGATCAATATGGTATTGTTTTATTTTAGTCAAATCATACTTCTGATTTAAAAAAGGAATCCTAAAAATACCGCTACCAATTGTTCCTATCCAAATATTGCCNNTGGCTGCATTGTAAATATTGACAATTCCGTCTTCGGTGCCAATCCACAATTTTCCGTTCAGGTCAGTAAATAGCGTATTTATACTGTTGGATGAAATTGAATTTGGGTTATTGGGATCATTTTGAAAAACGGTAAATTTGTATCCGTCAAATTTATTTAAACCGTCTTTGGTGCCAAACCACATAAAGCCTTCCTTATCCTGAGAAATTGATAATACTAGATTTTGAGACAATCCGTCGTTTATGGTCAAGTGTTTAAAACGGACATCTTGTGCAAGGCTTTCTATTGGAAAAAAATTCCAAATTATATAAAGCACAGCTATTTTTTTAATATATTGATTCATCTTCACTGTTTAATACTTTAACAGATGCTTTGTAATATGAATCGATTTGAGGCGGTAACTAAAAATTAATTACATCAATCGTTATTAATTTAAATACTATTTTAACAGGTGATTTTTAAATATATTATTGATTGTTAAAGGGGTTACAATTAATAAATGCACCAAACTTAAGTGTCTAATATGTCCAAATATATAAAATATATTTTAAGTTTTACATAATTGTTATTTAATCATTTACGCAAAAATAATTGTGAATTATTTTTTTAAGCCAAACACAAATTTTGAACTCATTTAAACTTTTTTCT